>NZ_PTQW01000021.1 GCF_004343725.1 Treponema sp. J25 | reverse complement strand
GTGTCGGTGGCACGGACGGTGCTCTCTACGGTGGGGAACATTTTCTTGACGAGTATGCTGGCCTATGCGCTGAGCCGGAAGGAGTATGTGCTGCGCAAGCAGTATACGTTTATCTTGATTCTATCGATGTACGTGAGTGCGGGATTAATACCGTACTACTTTTTGATTCGGAGTCTGGGGCTCATCAATAGCTTCTGGGTGTACGTGATTCCCGGGTTGGTGAATGCCTTTAACTTTATTGTGATCCGGACCTACATTGGGACGATTCCGGATAGTCTTGTGGAATCGGCGCGGATTGATGGGGCGGGGGATTTCCGGATCTTTTTGCGGATCGTGTTTCCGCTGATTACGCCGGTATTGGCGACGGTGGCCCTGTTTGTGGCGGTAGGGAACTGGAACGCCTGGTTTGACACGATGATCTTTGCGTCAGGGCGGCAGGAACTGTCGACGTTGCAGTATGAGCTGATGAAGTTCCTTGCCTCGAGTCAGAACCAGGCCCGGAGCGCGGCCGACGTCGGGGCCATGGGGATGGCCAAGGACTATGCCGCCAGCATCGTGACCCCCGCCAGTATCCGGGCGGCCATCACCGTGGTTGCGGCGGCCCCTATCCTGGTAATCTACCCCTTCCTGCAGCGGTACTTCGTCATCGGTCTTACCGTCGGTGGGGTAAAAGAATAGCAAAGGAGGATGTGATTATGAATCAAAAATGGAAGATTGGTATTATTCTTTTTCTTACCATTGTTACCCTTCATCTCGGGGCTCAAACCTTTAAAAATGAGCTTATTCTTACCAGTGATTTCGAGGATGGTAAGGTTGGCAAATGGGGCCCCCGGGGTACTGAAAAGGTGGAAGTAACTACCGAGGTCGCTAAGGGCGGTAAATATTCACTTAAAATCAGTGAGCGAACGAAAACCTGGAATGGACCCATTCATGTGCTTACGGAGAAGCCGGTTCCTGAGGACACCTATATCATTACTGCCTGGATCTATTACAAAGAAGGTCCCGCTCAATCTGGTTTTGTATTAAGCGCTGAACGTTCTTTCCAGAATGAAAAGCAGGATCATTCGTACACCAATGTGGCTTCTTTCCTGGTAAAACGGGGAGAATGGACCCAGGTAAGTGCGGAGTACAATGTTCCGAAGGATCCTACCCAGAAAACCATTTGGTTCTACTTTGAACTTCCCTATAAGGATGATGCTTCAGTTACCGCGAATGATAAAATCACCTTTTATATCGACGATGTAAAGGTGGAAAAGCTGGACCCCGCCGCAAAACCAAAGATTGAACTCGGTATTCCCAGTTTGTATGAAACCTTGAGCAAATGGTTCTCTGTGGGTGCTGCGGTAGAACCGGAAGACGTTGAGCCTTCTACTCAAAAAGCTCAACTTATGATTAAACATTTTGATACCATGGTTGCTGGAAATGCTCACAAGATGGACTCGGTGCAGCCAAAAGAAGGGCAGTTCGATTGGAGCCGGGCCGATAAAATTATAGAATTTGGCGAGATGACAGGAATGCGCCTTCGGTGGCACACGCTCGTGTGGCACAATCAGGTTCCTGCCTGGTTCTTCCAGGATCCAAAGGATCCCAACAAACCTGCTTCAAAGGAACTTTTGAACCAGCGACTTAAGACTCATATTCAAACGGTAGTTCGTCGGTACAAGGGGCGGGTGGAATCCTACGATGTGGTGAATGAAGTTATCTCTGATAATGGAGGTCTACGGACCGGTGCAGAGGGTTCAAAATGGTATCAAATCCTGGGCCCCGAATATATCGAAAACGCCTTCCGCTGGGCTCGAGAAATAGATCCTAACGCCCAGTTGGTAATTAACGACTATAATCTGGAAAGCAATGCCCGGAAGCGGCAGGATATGTACAATCTCGTGCGGGACTTAAAACGAAAGGGCGTTCCTATCGATGCGGTGGGTCTCCAGATGCATATCTCTATTAATTATCCTTCTATCCAGGAAATCCGGGAAACCATCAATCTGTTTGCTTCCCTCGGGGTAAAGGTGATCATTACCGAACTTGATGTTTCTATCTATGACAATCCGAGTGAACCGAAAAAAAACATCACCAATGATATTCTCTTGCGGCAGGCCCAGCGGTATAAAGAACTGTTTGATCTTTTTAAAGAGGCGGCGAACAAGAAACAGTTGGACACGGTGGTTATTTGGGGATTGACCGATGATGGAAGCTGGCTGAATAACTTCCCTGTCCCTGGACGGACCAATGCTCCCCTCTTGTTTGACAAACAGCTTAAGGCAAAACCGGCCTTCTGGGCCATTGTGGACCCCAAAAAAGTCCCGGGTCTTCGGTAAAAACGTATTGTTTAAAATAGACGGCATGGGAACTACAGCTCAGCCCCGTGCCGTCGGTGGAAGCTAAAAAATAGGGGAGGTTAGGAAGAAGGCTCCTACCCTTTTGGGCTGCCCAAACCTTTGGGCAGCCCTTTTTTGTGGGGTCTGTGTGGCCTGTGGCTCTTATGAACTAAAAAAATTCCGGGGTTTCAGATTAAAAGCCCTTTAGCCTCCCGCATCGGTAAAACTCCCGATAGGAAAAAGAGGAAAGCTGGCCTATCCTATATTTACGTTTTACAAATCTTTGTAAAGGAGGATTCTTATGAAGCGTTTTGTGTTTACTCTGGTTCCGATGTTGCTAGTGCTTGTCTTCGCAATCGGTTGCGCTAGCACAGAAAGTGCCGCACCAGCGGCGCCTGCCGCTCAGGCTGCCCCTGTGGAAAAACCCACTCCCCAGCCCTGGACTATCGACTTTGAAGATGGAACTACCATGGGTTGGGCTGGTAACAATGCTACTGCGGCGGTAGCGAAAGACAAAGTCCACGGTGGCACCTACAGTATGCGAGTTGCGGCTGGAGATGCGGGATGGAAAACCGCCTGGTTCTATAATTGTGGCGATAAAATCCTGGCAGATGTTCCCTATTCCTATTCAGCCTGGATTTATCAAGAAACGGGAAAGAATGTGAAGTTTAATATTGTAATTAAAACTACCATGTCTTCTTATAAGCGAGCTGTGGATAGTGCAGTGGTTTCCTCCGGTGTATGGACTGAAATCAAGAATGATTCTTTTGTTTTATCTTCTGATGCAGGGAAGCCTCAGGATATTTATATTGAGCCCGAAACACCTGGTATTGTTTTCTACGTCGATGATATTGCCATTCTTCCCAAATAAGAGGTAGAAAAATGAAAAAGCCCCTGCTCGCAGGAATAGTACTACTTCTATTGCTGGCCTCTTGTCAGAGCACAGGGCCAAACCAGGGAAAGGAGCCTACGGTGAGTACCCCTAAGAAGTTATGCGCTCTTACCTTTGACGATGGGCCTGACCTTGTAAAGACCCAACGGGTGTTAGATAGACTTGCCCAGCACAGGGTGGTGGCTACCTTTTTCCTGGTAGGATCACGAGTTACGGATCAGACAAAGCCCCTCTTGCAGCAAATGGTCGCTATGGGGTGTGAACTGGCTAACCATAGCTGGGATTATGATAGTTTGAACACCGTTTCGGCAGAGGTGGTGCAGCAAAAATTTACCAGAACCCAGGAAGCGATTAAACGAATCGCCGGGGTGGACGCGAAATTCTTTCGGCCACCGAACCTGGCGGTAAGCCAGACCATGTTCGACGTAATACCCCTGCCCTTTGCAGAGGGAGTCCTGGGCTTTGATTGGGCTGGCTGTGGCACCACTGCTCAGGACCGGGCCCAGAAGGTACTGGCCGGTATGGATGATGGAGCCATCATCCTGCTCCATGACGTGCAGCCCGATCCTCATCCTACCCCCGAAGCGCTGGATATCCTGATCCCTGAACTTAAAAAGCAGGGATATGAGTTTGTAACCCTTTCGGAACTCTTTAAACGAAAGGGGATTGATCCAGCATCTCGGAAGGGGAGCATGTGGAAGTACGTACGCTAGTTGCTTAAGGAAACACTGCCGGCCCAGGCCGGCAGTGCTTGTTTGGGAACGGCGGAAATTAGGTTCGTGCCAATTCTTACCGCTCCTAGGGTCCCGAATGACCTTGGGACCCTGCGAAAACAAAAAAACTGAAAGGAGCAACTATTATGGAACAGGCTGTGCATCAGCAGAGTTACTTTGAACGGCTTGGGTATAGCCGGGAGGAAATAGACCGGCGCGTCAGCGAGGCCTGGCATACCCTCTTTGAAGGCCCCGCGGACGAGCGGATCTATTTCGAATCCGGGCCCGATATGGGCTATATGCTTGATACGGGCAACCTGGACGTGCGGACCGAAGGTCAGTCCTACGGTATGATGATGGCGGTCCAGATGGACAGGCAGGACGTGTTTGACCGAATCTGGAAGTGGACCATGACCTACATGTACCTTACCGAGGGACCCAACGCGGGCTACTTTGCCTGGTCCTGTCATCCCGACGGACGACGCAATTCCAACGGCCCCGCCCCCGATGGGGAAGAGTACTTTGCCATGGCCCTCTTCTTTGCATCCCACCGTTGGGGAGACCGGGAAGCCCCCTTTAATTACAGCAAACAGGCCCGGGACCTTCTTGCCCGCTGCATCCACAAGGGCGAACAGGGAGACGGCTGGCCCATGTGGGAGCCTTCAAACTATCTTATCAAATTTGTCCCCAACTGCGATTTTACCGATCCTTCCTATCATCTGCCTCATTTTTACGAGCTCTTTGCCCGCTGGGCCTACCCGGAGGACCGACCTTTCTGGCAAAAGGCTGCAGCAGCAAGCCGGGAATTCCTCCCCAAGGCCTGCCACCCCGTAACGGGTCTTGCGCCGGAATATTCCTATTACGACGGACGCCCCAATTTTTATAACGACCACGGTGATTTTTACAGCGATTCCTACCGGGTTGCCGCCAACCTGGGACTCGATGCCCTCTGGTTCGGCAGGAAGGCCTATCAAAAGGACATAATCGATAAGATTCATCGCTTTTTTGCGGATAAGGAACCGGAAAACTATCACTGGTATAAAATAGACGGGACTGCCCGACCTGAACCGGCTCTGCACCCCGTGGGGCTCATCGCTACCAATGCCATGGGAGCCCTGGCCACCGAAGGCCCCCTGGCAGAAAAGCTGGTCCGCCTTTTTTGGGAGACGCCCCTCCGACTGGGAAACCGCCGGTACTACGACAATTGTCTTTATTTCTTTGCCCTGCTTGCCCTGTCGGGCCGCTATCGGATATACGAACCCCGGTCGTAACCCCATCGCGTATTCTTTTGTGCCGGCGTTGTCGGGTAGTTACCGGTGGGCCTGGGACGGGGCCCCCAGGGGAGGGGCCCGGTTTCCCCCGTGTCCCGACGATTACTGTGGTGCGGAAGAGGGACCCCGGTCCCTCTTTATTTTTTCCCCCTAGGGGGGTCGTATGAATTCCTGGAGAAGCTGCCCTGGCTGGTGGCGCATATTTTTATTGTCTGGAGCATTTTTATACTATTTTCATGCAACCATCACGCAGTGTTAACCTTACCATGATAAAAATCTTCCTTAGTTCTGTATGGTAAGGAGGATGTGCGGATGCTCAGAAAGAAAATCGTTTGTATGGTGATAGGAATGCTCCTGGCTCTGGGGGGCTCTGGTTTTGCTCAGGACCTGGTGATTCTTGCAAGAGACGCCATCTGGAAGTATGAGGATTCCGGAACAGATCTGGGCAGCGAATGGAGAAAAGGGGAGTATCAGGATAGTCACTGGAAACGGGGGCGGGCCCCTTTAGGGTTTGGGGACGATGTTTCTGAAACGGATCCTACTATTCCACTGGCAACCTCCGTTGGGTTCGGACCGGATCCTCAAAATAAACATATGACCACCTATTTTAGAACCACGATTGAAATCCCCGAGTCTATCCAGAAAGCCCAGGGGGTAGAAGTATACATCCATGTGGACGATGGGGCGGTGGTGTACCTCAATGGGACAGAGCTTTTTAGGCGGGGGATAAAAGAGGGCGAACCGGTTACCTTTAAAACGACGGCCAAATTCAAACCTAAAGAAGAAACCTTTGTAGTACCCGCATCTCTTTTTAAGCCGGGGAAGGCCGTGATTGCTGCTGAAGTGCACCAGGATGGAGGGGATAGTTCGGACCTCTGGTTTGAACTCGGTCTTGTTGCCAAAGGCATTGGGACCCCCGCAAAAGTTTCTGAAACCACGACGACCACCACCGGTACGGGATTGGTCCGATTCATTCCCGATGCTGCCGCCCCGCGGGGAATCGTCACCAGGGTGGTTCAAACCCTGGGGAGTGATTCTGCCCGCACGCGGGCCTTTACCTGGTATACCTCCTTTGCTTCTGGAAGAAGTGATGTACAGATAGTGGAAAAGAAGGGCAACACCCCCAACTTTAGCCAGGCAAAAACCTTTACTGGTCGGCTGAAACCTTCCTACAATAGCGAAAACGAACTGGTGCATATGGCAGAAGCGACGGGTTTACAGCCCGGTACCACCTATTGGTATCGTGTCGGAGATGCTTCCCTTAACCTCTGGAGCGAGGTCGGTACTTTTACCACCGCTCCTGAAAGGGTGCAGAAATTTAGTTTTATTAACCTGGCGGATACCCAGGCAAAGACAGAAGAGGAGGCAATCCTCGTGGCCTCTACGATGGCAGAGGCGGTGAAAACCCTTCCTGCCGCAGCGTTTATCATTCACAATGGGGACCTTATTGATACGGGACGAACAGAACAGCAATGGGGATGGCTTTTGGGGCATGGGGCGGCGGTTTTCAGAAACTATCCCGTCATGCCTGCCGCAGGTAACCATGAGGAAGATCCCTACGCTCTGTATGAACATTTTAATCTTCCTGTCCCAAAGGGGGCAGAAACTAAAAGCGGCGTCTATTATTCCTTTGATTACGGGAATGCCCATTTTATTGTGCTTAATACCAACGAGGATAGCGCGGAATGGAATAATAGTACCCCCGCTCAGATTGCCTGGTTACGGGAGGATGTGGCTACAGCCCGTAAACGGGGAGCCACCTGGATAATTCTTACACTCCATAAAGGTCCCTATACGAGTGGGAACCATGCGACGGACGAAGATATTGCGGGCCCCAATGGGGTACGTACAAAAATGGCGCCCCTCTTTTCTGAGTTAGGCATAGACCTGGTGTTCCAGGGACATGATCATACCTATTCTCGAACCAAACCAATTGGCGGGGTGGTGTATGTTACCCCTGCGACCGCAGGCCCTAAGGCGTACTACAAAAACACTAAGATAGATCCTTCCTACTGGGAGAATTTTGTGGTAGCCCCCGAACATCCGGCCGCAAAATATGGGGTTGACCCCGGTAATGCCGGAAGACCTGTGCGGGGCGTCGTGCAGCACTTTATGGCTATCACCGTCGAAGGGAAAACCCTGAAGGCCACCACCTGGGAGATAGATCGGAAGAAGGGGGGAGCCCCTACCATTATAGATGAGTTTATCATGCAGAAGAGGTAATACCTCTGCTATACAGAAAATAAGAACGGTCCTGTTGGACTAGTTCCAACAGGACCGACGGGCCAGAGTGAAGGAGGAAAGAGCCCTTTTTCAAAGACTATTTTTACCTTTATATTTTTTATTTAGAAGTCTCTTTTATCATTCAAAGAAAATCTTATCCCTTAACAAGGCTAAAAACCCAGAGCTTTTTAATAGCTGGTTATCCCAAAACCTGCAGGGAAGGTCGGGTTTTGGGAATCGTTGGGAAGGTCCTCCTTGGATGTATATACCGCTTCCTGGCTTGATGGAATTTCCATGGGAAGAGTTCCTCGGGGCTGGATAGTCTTATCCTGTACTCCATTTCTCATCTGGAAAACCATATCAAGCAAAGCCTGATCGGTCATGCCAAAATCAGCGGCGAGCACATCAATGTGATCAAGGTAGTCGGAAATAATAAACGGACGATACATGGAAACCACCAGGATAAGTTTGAGGGTGGGATTCTTTTTCTTTACAGCAATGGCGGCTTCGATAGTCTGGGCTATTTTCAACGCTGCTTCGTTGTTGGCTTGTGCAGTAAAACCACGGCTTGAAGCAGTGGAAGGAGTCAGAGAGGGACCATTCTTTTCAAAATCGTAGACCATAATCGGATCTTTGTAGCTTAAGGGTACCCCACCATCAAAGCCAAAATAATAACCGTGGCGTGCACTTACCCGGACGATAGCATAATCGGCCTTGGTGATATCACTGGTGGCAGCAAAATTGGGAACCTTCGTAACATAGTCTTCAATAGCCGTATCATTAAGCCCATCGTAATACACGGTAATTTTCCCATCCCCATTTTGATCCACCGTTTCTTTATCAAGGGGAAGGATAGCTTCGTTGTTTTTAAGTAAGGTGAATGCCCGCATCATGGCCTCGTGAGCTTGTTGGGTGAAACTGTTTACAATTTCTGCTGCTTTGTTTTCATCTACGTAGGGATTTTCAAAAAGACCAGAGGCAAAAGTGACTTCGAGTACTTTTTGTGCGGCCGCTGCAATGTCCTTCGGAGTAAGGGTTCCTTCGCTAAGCCCGGCTTTCCAGACCGCCGCAGGGCTGGAACCCATCCCAATCTGATGGCCTCCACATTCTACATACCGTTTTATCCTTTGTCCGTTAGTCCAGCCCTCAGTTCCCCAGGCTTGGCCGGCAGTCCCATCGTCCCGGTTAAGAACTACCGCGGACCAGTCGGAGGTAACCATCCCATTCCATCCAATTTCTTTTCTGAGAATGTCTTGCATAAAGACCATTGAGTAGTGGGAACTGACTTGTTCAATAGCTTTACCTTTATACGTTACATCTTTGAAAATGCTATAGTTAGGCATGATAGAAAGGGGCTGGCTGGCCTGAATTACTTTTTTCATAATTTCGATGTGTTCTTCTAGATTATTCCCTGGGAAAACGTTGTATTTCCCTGGTGCACTGTGGCTATCCATTCCTCCCTGATTTGCCCCACCTCCTGGATAATGTTTCAGAGTAACGACGATGCCACTAAAAGGATTAACGCCCTTCTCTTTCCCTTGTAATCCTTGAATGTATGCGGTTCCTAAAGTGACCACCCGTTCATGAATGGCCCCGAAGGTGTCGTATACCCGGGACCACATGGGTTCGGTGGCAAAGTCAATCTGGGGGCCTAACATCCAGCGGATCCCCAGGGCCCGCAATTGAGCTGCATGCATACGTCCGATTTCTTTCACATAGGCTGGGTCATTAATGGCGCCAAGCCCCAGCACGAGGGGCCAGTCGGGAATTTGGGGGGCCATGTTTTGATGTGCCAGGGAGGTACTTTCCATGTTATTGGCAGCCCCAAAAATAGGGTCGGTGGTGATAAGTACGGGGATCCCAAAAGGTTCCGACTCGGCTAAAGCCTGGATCTTATTGACCTTTCGGGCAATAGCGGTAGCGCTGATGTTTTCACCGGGCCATCGCATAATCGTATATCGGGAAAACTCTTTTACAATAGCTTCGATTTCGTGGGTTCCCAGTTCGGCTTCTTCTGTTTTGGGAGCAATACCACCTGCCGCAAAACCTCCCCACATGTATTCTCCCAAAAGACCAATCTGTTGATCTGTCGAAAGACGAGGAACTAAATCAGCAGCCCGTTTAGCAGGAGAAAGCCGCCAATCTTCGTAGGGGTCCAGCTTTCCGTTGTTGTTTGAGTCCTTGAATTGCCATTTCCCCACGGTGAGCACTTTGACGCTCCGGACTCCGATTTCTGGTTGTACGAGTTTCCCATCAATGAAATAAGCACTTTCGGTATATCTAGTGCCACATGAGATCAGTAGACCTAATGCAACAATACATCCAAACGATACCATAATTCGTTTCATATAAATTTTCTCCCTGTTGTTTCTAGGGCCCCCAGTTCACAAGAACTGGGGTTTATGAACTCCCTTATCTAGTTACCGTAACCATAGCCACCCATGGATGCGTAATTCAGACCGTACCCAATTTCGTAGGTTTGTCGAGGAGTATCGCCTGCCACATCTTCTTTTTGCTCCAGTACGGCCTTGTCATCCGCGGGAATTTCGATGGGAAGTTTCCCCTTTGGCTCTATACCATCCTGCCAGAATACAATGTCCAGGAATGCCCGGTCGGTAGCGGCAAAATCGAGGTACAGGGCATCTACCTGATTTACAAAGTCTGAGACGATTGGTGGTCGGGAAGCGGTAATCCCCACCACAACCTTAAGGCCCGGATTCCGCCGTTTTGCAGCTAACGTTTTATCGATGATAGATTTACTTTCTTTTCCTGCAAGATAGGTCATATAGCCTTGTCCTATAAAGCCTGCCCCTCCCACCTGGCTCCAATCGCTAAACGTCCAGGGACCAAATTCACGGAAGGCATCGCTGCTTTTTTCAAGGACCGGGACTTTTTTGTCGGTGTATCGCTGGTTTTCTCGATCCCATACAAGGACCGGGGTGTCCCACGAAAGGGGAGTGCCCCCTTGGGTACCGAAGTATGTGGCCCCTCGACTAAAGACTCGAACCACAGCGATGTCTGCCTTTTCGATAGCATCCACAAAATTGACGTTAAGATACTGGGTTTCGGTAGAAAAGGCTTTGGTCTTGGACTGACCGCTGTCCTGATCTGGATAAGCTGAATCAAAATATACATCTACCTTACCGTTTTTATTCCGGTCAACCGCAGCAATGTAGTCCTGATTAGTTCCGAGAACAGGCATAAGAGCAAGCCCTGGGGCTACATCTTTATTTTCCGCAAGAACTATGGCCTTGCTCATGGCTTTTCTTCCTGCTGCAAGCCGTAATTGCATTGACTGTCCATTGGGATCCCAAAAAGCTCGGGCTTCGTTCAGGTCTACGTAAGGATTTTCAAAGAGTCCCAGTTTAAATTGAAGTTCCAGGGCTCGCTGGGCTGCCGTGTTGATCGTCTCTTCGGTGATAAGCCCCTTTTGATAGGCCTCTTTCCAGAGAGCGGTCATGTTTGCTCCCCCATACTGGTAGGTCCCCGCATTGAGCATTTCCGCCAGAATAGCCGGGCTGTTCTTAATCCGTTCGTGTCCCCAGTAGGCCCTATCGGCGATAGCCCAGTCAGAGACGATTGCTCCATCAAAGCCTAGTTTGTTTTTAAGCAGGTCCGTCATAATGGTTTTAGAAAAGGCTGACCCCTCGTCGATGGGATTTCCATCTACCACATCTTTATATGCAGGGACATCCATGATGCTGTAACACGCCATCACTCCTGCTACGTTGGCTTTAATGGCTGCTACGAAAGGTTTTAGGTGCTCTTCTACTTTGTTCCCCGGGAAAACACTGTAACGCCCCGCATAGGTGTGACTGTCCATCCCTTGTTCTACCGAACCTGAGCCGGGGAAATGTTTAATAACCGCCGCAATTCCCTTGGGACTAAGGGTCTCTCCTCCCTGGAGAGCCTTGACAAGCACCGAAATATGGGCTGCTACCACATCTGCATTGGCATGGATGGTATGCTGAATCCGGGCCCAGCGGGGTTCAGTGGCGAGATCTGCCTGGGGGCCAAGTAGTACATGGTGACCCATCATGCGAAACTCCTGGGCCACGGTTTTACCGAATTCTTCGGTGGTGGCAAGATCATCCAGAGCTCCGAGCCCCAAGTAATAGGGCCATTGGGAAAGACGAGCTTTACCTAATTCATCACCCGTCCAACCGGCATGGGAAGGATCGGAACTGATAATGAAGGGAATACCCCATTTGCTGCGTTCTGCCAGCCCCTGCAGGTTATTGTTGTATTTAATTTCGTCCAGAGGTTCGAATTCGAATTGATTATTACCGTATCGAATACCATCATTTATTACTGAATAGGCCATGGACGTACTTGCCCCCGTAGGGGTTGTTATTTTTTCTACAATGGTCCCATCACTGTTTAATCCCTGAATACCGTAGTAATAGGAACTACCATCATCGGATTTTGTCATATTGCTTATCCCTGAACTACCATTCCAGGAAAGAAGTCCTAGTTTTTCTTCTACCGACATCTTTTTGATAAGATCTGCAGCCCGTTCGCGGGCAGGAAGCCGCCAGTCCTCGTAGGGATCTAATTTTTTGTTACCATTGGAATCTTTAAAGATAAGTTTTCCTTTTTTTATTATTCCCTTTGTTGTTCCTACCTTTAGAATAGGTTCCGTACCTTCTTTGGGAAGATCCTGATTAGCCGCGAGATATTCTTCATACGTTACGATTCGGGGTTGTTCCTTGTAAATACTCTGTTTAAAAGGGTCCCCACCACAGGAAATTACTATCAATGATACGAGGGCAATCATTGATAGAAAAAATCCGATGGCTCCTAATTTTTTTTGCATAAATTCCTCCTGATATCGTCTGAATTTTTAAAAATCCTACCATAGAACTTTTTTCCCGCATATAAACAATACGTTACGGGGCAGAAACAATTTGTATGGGATTCTTTATAAAAAAACTCTTGCGTAACAAGCCATTTTCATCACAATTATTATGAAGAACTCATAAGAGATTTTTGGGGGGTATATCCCATGAGTAGTTATTGCTCTTCGCAAAGCAGAAGAGGGAATACATTGATTTTTCAAGGTTCTTATAAAGGAGTTCTATGAATACCAGAACGCTTCGGTGTTTTATCGAAGTTTATGAGAAAAAAAGTATCGCCGCTGCTGCTAAAGAGGTGTATATTTCTCCCCAGGGTTTAAGTAAAATTATCCGGCAGCTTGAATACGACCTGGATACGGAACTGTTTTATCGGGGAGCCCACGGAATGGAACCTACCGAGGCGGCAGAAGTTCTGTATGCCCGGGCCCGACACATTATTTATCTTCTAGATGATATAAAGAAAGAGATTAGTATCCTGGGAGGAAGTAAGACTGCCCTTCATATGGTGATAAGTTTCTCAGGGAGCCTGGCTGTTCCCTATGAAATTCTTCAGCGTTTCATGGAAGTACAACCCCAGGTTCAACTTAAAATCGATGAGTATCCTGATGAATATCCTATTAATGAACTCTTTCAAGATGAAGCCGATGTGGGAATTGTTTTGGGTCATGAAGGAATAGCCCATTGTACTTATGAAATTTTAGTTCCTGGTAGAACGGTAATCGTTGCGAAAAAAGGGCATCCTTTAAGTGAGAAAAAAGAGCTATCAATTCAGGATTTACGGGATGTAACGATCATTCTTAAAGCTACTGAACCAGGCCGGGACAATCCGTTACAGGAAGCCTGCGAGAAAGCGGGTTTTTTGCCCAAAATATTGTATGTTTCGGGTAATTTGCTTGCGGCCCGTCGGACCTGTAAGCAAAGTCTTGCGGTAATGGAATCGGTAGATCTCATTGAAAAAGTTTCCCCCGATGAGGATCTAGTAGTAATTCCCCTTAAAGAAAAAATTAGCCGGCCCATTTACTTGGTAAGCCGGGAACGGGATATTCAAAATCGGGCGGTAACGCTGCTGCAGAAATTTTTACGGGAGAATGTTAAGCGATGAGCAACCTTCGGTATGAGCAGATTATTCGTCAGTTAACAATAGATGAAAAAATATCACTCTTATCGGGAAAAGATTTTTGGCAAACCAGGGATATTCCCCGACTCCATATTCCTAGTATTTATTTGGCTGATGGTCCCCATGGGATTCGTCGACAGGCAGTAGCTGCGGAACGGATGGGACTGAATAAGGGGATTCCCGCTACCTGTTTCCCCACAGAAGCCACCGTTGCCAATAGCTGGAATGTAGAACTGGGAGAAAAGGTTGGAGCTTTCCTGGGAACCGAAGCGGTAAGCCAGGGGGTAAGCGTTTTACTTGGGCCGGGTATTAACATGAAACGAATACCTCTTTGTGGTCGTAATTTTGAGTACTTTAGTGAGGATCCCTATCTGGCAGGAAAAATGGCTGCCGCCTATGTGCGGGGAATCCAATCAAAAGGAATTGCTGCCTGTGTTAAACATTTTGCCGTATCAAATCAGGAATATATGGCCATGAGTATTGATGCGGTTATTGATGAACGGACCCTTAGGGAAATTTATCTTACCGCCTTTGAGATCGCCGTAAAAGAAGGGGGGGCTCGGGCATTAATGTCCGCTTATAATAAGGTGAATGGAACCTATGCAAATGAGAACCTGCACCTTATGCGGGAGATCCTGCGAGATGAATGGGGATTTACCGGTTGTGTTATTACCAACTGGGGCGGGAGTAACAATCGGGTTGCGGCCCTTATTGCTGGTAATGAACTTGAAATGCCCGGTTCTCATGGCGATAGTGATGCAGAGATAAAGCAGGGTTTACTGCGGGGAGAAATTCAGGAAAGCCTTATAGATGAAAATGTGGACCGCCTCTTGGATCTAATCTTTTCTACAGCCTCTGCGGCTCGGGAACCTCAATTTGATTTTAATATTACCCAGCACCATCGAATTAGCCAACGGGTTGCAGAAGAGTCTATCGTCCTTCTCAAGAATGAAGGGGGAATTCTCCCTCTCAATCATACAACCAAAGTAGCAGTCATCGGGAATTTTGCGCTTTCTCCTCGTTATCAGGGCTCTGGTTCTTCTCAGGTAAACCCTACCATACTGGATACAACGCTCCAGTGCCTGGATGAATCGGGTATTACGAGTATCGGATTTGAGGAAGGTTTCGATCGGTATGGCCGTTTTTCGGTAAAGAAAATAGAGCGGGCCTGTCGGCTAGCGAGCCGAGCTGATGTGGTGTTGTTGTATTTGGGATTAGATGAACTCAGCGAAACCCAAGGCATTGACCGGAGCCATATGCGACTTCCGGATAATCAAATTCAACTTCTAAATGCTCTGCATGAGGTAAATCCCAATATTGTGGTAATTCTTTCCTGTGGTTGTGCCATCGAAATGCCCTGGATTGGAAAAGTAAGGGGCCTTCTCCATGCATATTTAGGGGGGCAGGCGGTAGCACGGGCAGTGCTACGGGTGGTTTCGGGGGATGTAAATCCATCGGGGAAGCTGGCCGAAACCTATCCTCTTCGATATGAGGATACGCCGGCGTATTATTACTATCCCGGCAATGGGCAGACCGTTGAATATCGGGAAGGTCCCTATATTGGGTATCGTTATTATGATACGGCGAATATTCCGGTTCTTTTCCCTTTTGGGTTTGGATTAAGTTATACCACCTATGAATATACGGACCTTAGGGTTGAGAACGATGGGGTTTCTTTTACGCTTACTAATACTGGGCAATATGCAGGTATGGAGATAGCCCAGCTTTATGTGGGAAAACCTCAAAGTAAGGTCTTTCGTCCCCGTAAAGAACTGAAGGGCTTTATTAAAGTGTTTATCAATCCTGGGGAAAGTAAACGGGTTCATATACCTTTTGATGATAAGACGTTTCGCTATTATAACGTTGAACACCACGCCTGGGATATCGAACCAGGTGAATACTCCATACTGGTAGGTTCCTCGAGTCGAGATATACATCTTGTCTCATCATATGTGATTAAAGAGAAATCTCTTTGGAGGGAAAGAGGGCCTTCTTCAGCGATAAGTAGTGCGCCCCCTTCTTTTAGTGAGGTGCTTCCTTCATATTTTTCTGGTCACATCCGTCAGGTCCCGGAAAACGAATTTGAACACCTTATTGGAAGAACAATACCTCAACCGCAAAAAATCCGGGGCTCTATTTTTACTTACGAAAATACTATTTCCCAATGTCGCTATGCCCGGGGATGGCTTGGCCGCCTCGCCTTTTGGATTATCCACGGGGCGTACCATGGGCTTCGCTGGATTGGTCGAAGGGACATGGCAAATCTTATCATGATGTTTGTGTACCATCTACCATTTAGGGGTATTGCCCGTTTTACCGGGGGAAAAATAACCATGGCCATGGTAGATGGGTTGTTAGATATCGCTAATGGACATACCCTGCGCGGAATGTATCGTTTTATTCGTGGCTGGTTACGAAAAAAGCGATGAACGCATACCCAACTAATTGTTGAGGTGCTTCAACCACAAGCTGTTGGACAGCAGAAAAATTCCCATGATATAGTGCTATCCCAGAAAAGGAAAAAACCTATTACGGGATGGCCTGCAAAAAGATGTGCTGGCTCTTACGGTGATAGGTACTACCGGTGTGTATGACGAGGTTTATCGGTGAAACAGACAGCAAGTACTTTTACAGGCCTAACAGATATGACAGTGCCTAATGATATTGCAAAACTGGTAGCCCAATTATCCCTGGAGGAAAAGGCATCTCTTTTGTCGGGTAAGAATTTCTGGGAAACCATGGATATTCCTCGCTTAGGTATTTCCTCTCTGTTTCTTGCTGATGGTCCCCATGGGATTCGAAAGCAACAGGCCGCGGCGGATCATTTGGGCCTCAATGTGAGTGTTCCCGCTACGTGTTTCCCTACGGCAGCCACGATCGCTAACAGTTGGGATGTGAAGCTGGTAGAACAGATGGGAAAGTATCTTGGCGTCGAAGCCCGTTCCCTGGGAGTAAACGTCCTGTTGGGACCAGGGATTAATATTAAACGGAATCCCCTCTGCGGAAGAAATTTCGAATACTACAGTGAAGATCCCTATCTTACTGGCAAGTTGGCTGCAGCTCTTGTACGAGGTATCCAAAGTGAAGGTGTTGCGGCCTGCGTGAAACACTATGCGGTTAATAATCAGGAGACAAACCGCATGGCTATCAATGCGATTGTTGATGAGCGGGCCCTTCGGGAGATTTATCTTACGGCCTTCGAAATGGTCGTAAAAGAGGGGGCCGTTCAGACCCTTATGACTGCCTATAATCGGATAAATGGGGTTTATGCTAACGAACATAGCTATCTCCTTCGCCAGATCCTCCGTGAGGAATGGGGTTTTACCGGTCTCGTGGTAACTGATTGGGGGGGGAGTAACGACCGAATCGATGGACTTCTTGCTTCAAGCGATCTTGAAATGCCAGGAACGAACGGTGAATCGGACCGAGAACTGGTTGCCGCTGTACAAAGCGGTAGAGTCGCTGAATCATATCTGGATGAAAGTGTATCTCGTCTTCTGTATCTTGCTAAGAATACGAGCCGAATTCCTGAAAATAATCATGAGATTTCCTTTGATGTCCGGGCTCATCATGAAGTTGCTCGCCATATTGCAGAAGAATCTATCGTTCTATTAAAGAATCAAGGGAATCTCTTACCTCTTCAAAAAGGACAGCGGGTAGCAATAATAGGTGACTTTGCCCGCTCTCCCCGCTATCAAGGTGCGGGATCTTCAAATGTAAATCCTACCCAGATTTCGACCCTGTTAGGTGCGGCACAGCAAGCCGGTATTCAACTTGTAGGCTTTGAACCAGGATATGAACGATACGGCAAGAGGAATCAGTCTCTCCAGAAACGGGCGATAAATTTAGCGAAAAAGGCCGATGTGGTCCTGCTCTGTATTGGGCTTGATGAAGCCAGTGAAGCGGAAGGCCTTGATCGGCCTCACATGAGGCTGCCTGATAATCAAATAGAGTTATTGGGTGCCCTACAATCGGTAAATCCCGCGCTGGTAGTGATCCTCTCCTGTGGGTGTGCCGTGGAAATGCCCTGGATAGGGACTGTCCCTGCGGTACTCCATGCCTACTTGTCAGGGCAGGCGGGAGCAGAAGCGATAGTCAACATCATTACGGGGAAAGTGAACCCTTCGGGGAAATTGGCTGAAACCTATCCCCTGCGATACGAAGAGGTCCCTTCGGCCACTTTGTTCCCTGGGAAAGAGGCCACCGCTGAATATCGAGAATCCCTTTTTGTGGGATACCGATATTTTGATCGTTTCCCGGAAAAGGTACTGTTTCCTTTTGGGTATGGTCTTAGTTACACCTCTTTTTCTTATCGGGATCTTCAGATTTCAGAGGAGGGTGTAAGCTTTGTTATTCAGAACACCGGTAGATGGGATGGTAAGGAAATAGCTCAACTATATGTGCGAAAAAAGGCTTCTTCTCTTTTCCGACCTGAGAAAGAACTTAAGGGGTTTATAAAAGTATTTATCAAAGCGGGTGAAGAACAACGGGTTTTTATACCCTTTGATGAATATACTTTCCGGGTATTTGATGTATTAAACAAAACCTGGTCGGTAGAAGAGGGGGAGTATGAAATTCTTGTCGGTGCATCGAGCAGAGATATCCGTTTGCGAGGGAACTGGTATAAAAAAGGTCACATGGTTTTATCTCCCTGTGATCCGGCATCTCTTATTTCATACTATACCGGTGATCCCGCTCGGGTAAGTCGAGAGGAATTTCAATATCTTATGGAGGCCCCTCTTCCTTCAGATCGATGGGATAGAACCAGATCTCTTTCCTATAACGATACGGTGGCCCAGTGCCAGTATGCCAAGAGCTGTTTTGCCCGCCTGGTCTTCCATATCATTGATTTTTTGCCACCCTTTTTCCGGAAGATTGGTATGCGCAATCAGGCGAATCTTATCATGATGTCCTTTTATTACATGCCTTTTCGGGGTATTACCAAGATGATGGGGGGAATGGTGAATCGTGCAATGGCAGAGGGACTCCTTGTTATTGCAAATGGCCACTTTTTTAAAGGGATTAAACACATCGTAAAAGAATATATCAAACTAAGGAAGGCTGGTTATGCAAAGTACAGAACATAAGAAATCCCTTTCTTTTATTCAGGGACTTGTGTGTGTCTGGAAAGAATTTGGGGAGAAACATCCAGGGCTGGTTCAGTTTTTGGTGTTTTTTCTGCTAAGTAATGGGGTTACCCTGTTCCAGATGCTCCTTATGCCCCTGCTAAAGGGTCTTTTTGAAACCACAAGCCTTGTGGCGGTTAACTTTCAGATTTGGCCGGTAGGGAAAAACCTGGATGGGTCAACGTACTATATTTTTAATTATCCCGCCGGCTCTCTTGCGACAGGCGGAGGTGGAGGTCTCGCCTATTTCCTAGCGGGTACCAAATTACCATAGCTATTGCCCAGGTCATTAATTTCTTTGCCCAGCGCAACATTACATTTAAATCAAACAGTAGTGTCTGGTGGGCTGCCTTTTGGTACCTGGTTGCCTATGTGGCAATTACTATTGGAGCCGCGGCGGCTCAGGGGATATACAAGGTACCCTTGTATACGTTTTTAATTTCTTCCCTTTCTCTTGGTAAGGTGGGAGAAACCGTAGCAGACTTTATTACTATGGTAATTAATTCGACAATTTCTTTCTGGGTTTTCTTTCCTATCTTTAAAGTTATTTTTAGGAGAAAACCCGAAGATGTGAGGTCTTCTTGTGAAGGGTAAAAAGAACCAAAAAAGAAACGGTACATCCGGATCTTTCCGGTACTTTTAAAAACAGAATAATAATACAGAGGGGGATGCCTATGAAAGAGAAAAAAAAGAGATCCAAAAAGCTATTGGTGGTAGCGATTCTAGGGGGCCTTGCGCTTATTATCACTATTGGGATGACTGTGTTCAGTGCCCATATGGATTTATACCTGGGGCGAGGGAAAGCAATCGTTCGGCCGGCGGCAGGAACCGAAAATTGGGAAAAGATTTATTATCAGAAAGACTACGAAAGTAAAGAAGCTTTACAAAAGGCAGCTAATGAACTAGTAGAACGAATTGAAGCGGAAGGTATCGTTCTTCTTAAAAACAATGGAACCTTACCGTTGAAAGGACCGAATAATCGGCCGCTTCGGGTTACTCTCTTGGGGCGTAGTGCTGCGGACCCGGTGTATGGGGGTTCTGGATCTGGTTCGGTTGACTTATCTTCAGTGGTGGATTTACGAACGGCTCTAAAAGATCGGGGTTTTGAAATAAACGAGACAGTTTATAGTGAACTCGCAGAATTTGCGAGCTACACCACCCGTTTGAGTAATACCGGTGCTACGATCAGGGTGTATAAGAATCCCCGGGCAAATATTGTGATGGACCGGCCCGGTTCTTCTACCTATTACATCGGTGAAATGCCGGTGAATAAGTATTCCTCCAGGGCAATCGCTTCTTTTAAGGATTATGCTGATGCAGCAATAGTTGTAATAGGCCGTGGTGGGGGTGAAGGAGGAGACCTGAGCCAGGATATCAAGGGCTTTGATGACAATTATGTAAAGGGACAGCATCAACTTCAGTTGAATAAGGACGAACGGGATCTGCTTGAGCTTGCTACACGGAACTTTGAAAAGGTGATAGTTCTGATCAACTCTAGCTCTGCCATGGAGTTGGGTGTCGTTGAAAAAAATCCCGGTGTTGATAGTATCCTGTGGATCGGTTCTCCCGGGCAGACCGGTTTTTATGCGGTAGCGGATATCTTAAAAGGTACGGTAACTCCATCGGGAAAAACCGCTGATATTTATCCTGCGGATTTTCGGAAGGATCCTACGTTTGTGAATTTTGGTAACTTTAAATACCGAAACATTCACCGGGGTAATGCAATTGGAGATGGTTTCTTTGTTCATTACGAAGAAGGTATATACTATGGATATCGATATTATGAGACGGCCGCAAAAGAAGGTTTTATAAATTACGATGAAGCGGTGGTGTATCCCTTTGGTTTTGGATTAAGTTATACCACCTTTGCATGGGAACTGGTGTCTCAGGAATTAGGTCCTGCCGATGGCCGCATTACCCTTTCTGTTCGGGTAACCAACACAGGGAATTACCCCGGCAAAGATGTGGTTCAACTTTACTGTAGTCCTCCCTATAACAAAGGTGGAATTGAAAAAGCGGCGGTTATATTAGCGGATTTTGCCAAAACAAAACTTTTAAAGCCCGGTGAATCTGATGTGGTTACCTTGGGGGTAGCTGTAGAAGATATGGCTTCGTATGATTACAAAAAGGAACGTGCCTATGTTCTTGAAAAGGGTCCCTATGTTTTTACTCTCCAGACTGATAGCCATCATGTAAAAGAGGGAGTACCGGAAATAGTCTATACGGTAGATCGAACTATTGTGTATAACGGTTCCAATCATCGGCGTTCTGATAAAACGATGGTGACCAATCAGTTTGATGATGTTTCTTCGTTGTTTGTGGATGAACCAAAAGCCGGTTATATCCTTAATATGAGTCGACGGGATTTTGCCAAGACCTTCCCTACCGCACCGGTGGCAGAGGATTATATAGCGAATGATATGGTGCTCGCTGGTTTCCAACCGTGGAAAGCGAGCGAACATGGAGATCCCCGTTTAAAAATGCCAAAGACCGGTGCCCAGAATGGGGTTTCTCTAATCGATTTACGAGGGAAGGATTTTACCGATCCTCTTTGGGATCTGTTCCTTGATCAAATTAATCCCAAGGATATTGCATCTATAGTTGTAAATTCGGCATATGCTACCGAAGCAATTCCGAGCCTTGGTAAGCCCGCTACAGTGGACCTTGATGGCCCCGCAGGTATTTCGGCCTTCATGGGAAATATTCATGGAACAGCCTATCCTTCGGAAGTTGTTATCGCCTCTACGTTTAATACTGAGCTTGCCCGAGAGATGGGGCGTATGGTGGGGAACGAAGCGCTGGAACTAGGAGTAAATGGCTGGTATGCCCCCGCTGTGAACATCCATCGTTCCCCCTTTGCGGGTCGAAACTTTGAATATTATTCTGAGGACCCCTATCTTTCCGGTAAGCTTGCTACTGCCGTTGTTTCTGGAGCTGCTGATAAGGGAGTATACGCGTTTCTCAAACATTACGTGTTGAACGATCAGGAGACAAACCGAAACAATAACGGTCTTGCTACCTGGGCCAATGAACAGGCCATTCGGGAAATCTATCTGAAACCTTTTGAAATGGTAGTAAAGAATGCCAAGACCACCATTAGGTATATTGCGGATGATAAAGGAACAATGAAGGAAAAAGAAATTTCTGCAGCTACCGCATTGATGAGTTCCTTTAACCGTATTGGTGCGGTTTGGACGGGAGGTTCGGTTCCTCTTATGCAACGGGTTCTTCGGGAAGAATGGGGCTTTACAGGGGTGGTTATCAGCGACTTTAACCTGTATCCGCACATGTTTGTGAATCAGGGCCTTATGGCTGGGACCGATTACAACATCACCTTCGCATCGATGAAATCGATGGAAGATGCCACGAGTCCTACGGCGGTAAACTATTTGCGACGAACCGCCCATCGTCTTATGTATACCATTGCCCATAGTAATGCCATGAATGGTCTTGTACCTGGGACCTCTGTGCGGTACACCATGGCTCCCTGGCGGATCGGACTGATTGTTTTTGATGTCTTTGTAGCAATAATAATAGCAATTCTTTTAGTTTTGCACTTCAAAGGATTGAAGAAACAGGGGAGGGGCCAATGAACTTAAACAAACAGAAACTTAGCTCTTCCCGATTTAAATCTATGAAATCTCTTGGAAGTGAATTACTGTGGTGTGGGAAACCTGTTTTGGTATGGTTGTTGGTTCTTCTTGCTTTGATAAGTTGCAGCAAAGAATCAGCGGGAGGGAAAAAGCCCATGAATGCAGAAAGATTTCGTGTTACCCTTGACCCTATCCTGAATGGCAAGCTCTCTTTTAAGCCTGCCGTGGTTTCGGGGGAGGAAGTCCCCGAAGGGATGCTTATCACCGTAGAAGCCCAGCCGGACGAGGGGTATGTACTGGATTCTTTGTATTATGCTATCGAAGGTGAATGGGGCCCCCAATACTATGAATCCATGACACCCTCTCTTACCGTGCAAGTGAAGCAGCCATTAAGAATCGGAGCGGCCTTTTTACGTAAGGATCTTCTTTCTGGTATAGAAGTAATACAGGATGTGGTGTATGCCCAACCGGGGGTAAAACCGCTTAAATACGATGTTTTCCGACCGGTTGGAGCCCAGGATCTTCCCCTTATTGTGATCATTCATGGGGGGGGCTGGCGTATCAACGATGAGAATATCATGCGGGGCATGGCTCGAGAAATGGCAAAAACCGGAAAGTATGTAGTAGCCAGCATTGATTACCGGTGGCTTGGAACCCTTGATGGTGATAAAGAGCCTACCCAAATCTGGCAATTGATTGAAGATGTATTTGGTGCCCTCGTCCACATCCAAGAACATGCTCGGGAGTATGGCGCTACCCCCTCTCGTATAGCCCTGACCGGTGATAGCGCAGGGGGGCACCTCTGTGCCTCTGCGGCGGTCATGGTAGAACGCATTGGTAGTAAGGGCTTTGTGGCTCCGGACCACCAGTTTAAACCGACTTATCTTTCTCCGGGGAAAACAGCAGAAGATGTTCGATCTTCTTTACTCAGGGCAATTAAAGTGGTGGCCCCAAGTTATGGCGTTTTTGGTGGTCCCATGCTTGCCCAAGCGGTAGGGATAGATGAATCCCTTCTTAAATATGTGTCTCCCATAGAGGCTATTCCGCCATCAGATAAACGAACCATCCCTCACTATCTTATTCGGGGGAATGCGGATCCTCTAATCTCTCAAGAAATGGTCCGTTCCTATGCGGAGGCCCTTAAAAAGGCTGGACAGACGGTACAGTATGTAGAGGTAGAAGGCGCAGGACATGCCTTCTTTGATTGGAAGCCCGATGCGGTTACTCGTAAAACTTTTGAACGTTATGGCGTCCCTTATATTCGGGATATGCTGAATTTTTTTGACAAATACTTGTGATCTGTGAGAATTGATACGAGAATATGGCCTTTATGAAGCTCTTAACAATTATTGTGCCGGCGTATAACGCCGAATCATATCTTGCCCGTTGTCTTGATTCCCTGCTTCCCGGAGGAGATGAGGTGGAAATTCTTGTAGTGGATGATGGTTCCACGGATGCTACCGCTAAACTCGCCGGGAAATATGAAGAACAATATCCTACCCAGGTGCGTCTTATATCTCAGTCAAATAAAGGGCATGGGGGGGCTATCAATACCGGTATTCAGTATGCCAGCGGACGGTATCTTAAAGTGGTAGATAGTGATGATTGGCTTGATACAGGGGCATACCAAAAGGTGTTAGAAGTACTGCGCGGACTAATAGTAAACGGAACAGAACCGGATCTTGTTATAGCCAATTATGTCTATGAAAAGCAGGGGAAACGAAGAAAAAAGGTGATTCACTACCGGGGTATTATTCCCGCCAATCGGATTGCTTCCTGGGATGAAATGGGTCCGTTAAAAAAAGGCCGGTATATCCTTATGCATTCGGTTATATACCGTACCCAGCTGATAAAGGATGTGGGGCTTGTGTTGCCGGAACATACTTTTTATGTAGACAACCTGTATGTGTATTTCCCCTTATCAGCGGTAAAAAAGTTCTATTATGTTGATGTGGATTTGTATCGCTATTATATTGGCAGGGCCGATCAGTCGGTCCAAGAAAAAAATATGATCCGTCGTATTGATCAACAACTTCGGGTAAATCGTTTAATGCTCGAAACCGTTTTGTTAGAAAAGGTGGAGAATCCCCGTCTTTTCTGGTATCTTATCCATTACTTTGAAATTGTTACGGCTGTTTCTTCAGTTATGTTAGTCCTTGCAGGAACAAAGGAACACTTTAAAAAACTTCGTGAACTATGGGAAGATATTAATCACCATAATCCTCTTTTGTATCAACATTTACGGCGAAGTCTTGTTGGGCGCTTCTTCCATCTTCCCCTCTGGTTTGGGCGTCCTCTGATTATTGGTTTTTATCGACTTGCCCAGGGGATCTTTGGGTTTAACTGAGTAAAAGAGAATCCCATGAAATACGACGTAGTGATAGTAGGTTCCGGTCTTTATGGAGCAACCTGGGCATATTTGGCTGCCAGGGCAAATATGCGGTGCCTTGTGTTAGAGCGGCGGTCCCATATTGGAGGCAATGTATATACCGAAGAAATCGAAAGTATTCATGTGCATCGATATGGGGCCCATATTTTTCACACTAACGATAAGGAAGTATGGAATTTTATTCAACAGTTTGGAGAATTTAACCATTATATTAATAGTCCGCTTGCCTATTATAAAGGAAAAATATACAACCTTCCCTTTAATATGAACACCTTTTACCAGATGTGGGGTGTGGTTCGTCCAGAGGAAGCGAAGGCGATCATTGAGGCTCAAAGGAAAGATCACTACGTGGAATATCCATCAAACCTCGAAGAACAGGCGATTAACCTGGTGGGTGTAGATATATACGAAAAGCTTATTAAAGGATATACGGAAAAACAATGGGGACGTCCCTGTACTGAACTTCCCCCGGATATTATTAAACGTCTTCCGGTACGGTTCATTTATGACAATAATTACTTTGATTCTCGGTATCAAGGAATCCCTGTGGATGGATATACCGCGATTATTAAGAAAATGCTCCAGGGGACGGATGTCCTCCTTAACACGGACTTTCTATCTGATCCTGAATATTGGAAGAGACATGCTTCGCTGGTGGTATATGCTGGTCCTATTGATGCTTATTTTAATTATGAATTCGGTCCTCTTGAATACCGAAGCCTTTGCTTTGAAACGGAAATTCTTGATATCCCTAACTATCAAGGAAACGCGGTGGTAAATTATACTGATCGGGATGTGCCATACACAAGAATCATTGAGCATAAACATTTTGTGTTTGGGAAGCAACCTAAAACGGTAATAACCCGAGAATATAGTCAGCCCTGGGAAATTGGTAAAGAACCCTATTATCCGGTGGGAGACCAAAAGAATGTAAGCCTGTACCAGAAGTATCTTACGAAGGCTCGAGAAGAGACCTCTGTTGTTTTTGGTGGTCGCTTAGGGGAATACCGATACTATGATATGGATCAGGTGATACGCCGGGCAATGGACACCTTTTATTCGGTAGTAAAGTAGAATGTTTTACTTTATAAAATAAACACCGTTCCCTCAAACATTTTCCCCGAGGCTGGTTTTTAGAGTTGTGTACTGTTTTCGGGGAGTGAGGCCAAGCGGCGCAGAGCACCAGCCAGGAAAGCCCTGGCCAGTAAAGAGGGGTGTCCTTAGGAGAGCCCTGGCTGGCGGCGCTCGCCACCTGCCGGGATTCTCTCCAGCCCTCAGAGGGATCCTTCATCATACAGGATTCCTCTTCGACCACTGGACTCTCGCCACGGGCTTTTGAGCGGCCACGGGCCACGGCGCGGCCCTCAAAGAGCCCCCGTACCAGGGCGGGACCCCCTCCGACCCGCCCCTCTTACCAAAACGGAGCCCCGCGGCCGCTACCGGAAGGGGTTCTCCGTTTTCTGTATTAGTGGGGCGCCCCGTGTTTCCCCAGCCTTTGGTTCAAACGCTGGGTAACCATTTTCAAAAGGGCGTCTCGGCTTATCCATAACAGGATAAGCCCTGTTACCCCAAAGAGGATGGTGGTGAGTGTCAGGGGAATTCCATAGGAAATGAGTCGTCCCTTACCGGCAAATAAACGGTACAGGGCGGGGGAAACAAAATACACCGGGATACTCGCTAGCGCCGAGAAGGCAAGGAGTTTCCCCGTATAGCGGACACTGGAACCTACGATGTGCCCCATGTCGATCTGGGGGGTGCGCCGCATGAAAATAAAGAGGAGCACCGTATTTACCCCGCTGGCTATACTCAAGGCCAGGGCCACTCCGCCGCCTTTCATGGGACCCACCAGCAGGGCGGCCAGTATCATGTTGATAAAAAACGAAAAAACCCCCGCAATCGTAGGAGATTTGGAGTTGCTTTGGGCGTAGAAGGCCGGCGCAAGGATGCGGTTCAGGGCGATAAAAAAGAGTCCCAGCATGTGGAAGGTAAAGGCCTCTTTGGTAAGGGCGACGGAGCTTTCGTCAAAGGACCGGCTCTGAAAAAGAAGTCGAATGATATATTCTCCCTGGATAAGAGAAAAGAAGGTTATGGGAATAGTGATAAGGGCGATGATATCGATGGCCATCACGAGGCGGCGATTGAATTCTCCCCACTGGTTTCGTTTGGCTTGCCCCGCCAGGTCTGGTAACAGGACGGTGCCAAGAGAAACCGCAAAGACCCCCAGGATAAGTTCCTGGAGCCGCAGCGAGTACTGAAGACTCGAAACCACGCCGGGACCCGCATTCCCCGCCAGGGCGGTAGAGACCAGGTCATTTAATTGGTAGGCCGCCATTCCAATGATGGTGGGACCCACAAGGCGGAATACCGTCCGGGTGCCAGGGTTAGTAAAGGCCTGCTTCAGCCCGGTGTAGCCAAACCGATGCCCCTTTCTTAGCACCCCGGGCACCTGGATAAGCACCTGGAGGGTTCCTCCTATCATTACCCCCACCGCCATAGCCCGGGCAGGATTGGCCATGAGGGGCGTTAAAAGGTAGGAACAGCCGATCACCGTGATATTAAGGAGTATGGGGGCGAGCCCCGTGGGGATAAAAATGTGGTGGCTATTCAAAATACCCTGCAATAGGGCCGCAAAGGAGATGAGGGCCAGGTAGGGAAACATAATCCGGGTAAGCAGGATAGTTTCATCCAATTCTGTAAGCCCAAAGAAGGGAATGATCCAGGGGGAAGCGATGATACCGAGAATAACTACCGTCGTTACAAGAACCGTCAGGGCAGTAATGAAAGATGAAAGGAAGGTCTGGGTCTTTGAGGTATCCCCTTCGATGAGGTACCCCTTAAAGGTGGGGATGAAAGCCACCGAAATGGAGCCCTCTGCGAAGAGACGGCGGAATAGGTTGGGAACCATGAACGCCACGGTAAAAGCGTCCGAAAGAGGGGTGGTTCCCAGCAGGGCGGCCTTTACCATTTCCCGCATAAGACCGAGCACTCGAGATGCGAGGGTAAGGACCGAAAGTATACTGCCCTGTTTTACAAGGTTCTGGGGTTCCGTGGTTTGTTCGTCACTCATGAGAAGCGCTCCCAGGATTTTGTAGTGCCGGTACCATATCTTGCGGTCGATTGGTGATAATACCCGCGCACCCAAGGGTTACCAATCCCCGGGCTTTCGCTGAGTCGTCCACTGTCCAGGGGACCACGGGGCGCCGGCCAAGGGTCTGTCGGAAAAACAAAAAGGCCCTGTGTACCATGTCATAGCGGGGCTTAAGGTAGTCACAACCAGAGATCCAGCGACCTTCTCCCCGGCGTAAATACAAGGGAAGCTCCGGATCGTTGCACCAGATGATGGCGGTCGGAAACGATGGGGCCCATCGTTTAAAGGCCCGCAGGGCCAGCGGATTAAAGGAACTCACGGTGACCGCCCCCTGAGCGCGGGGGCCGAATCGTTTCAGAAGCTGGGCCAGAGCTTCTGCCAGAAAATGATCCCGGGAAGAACGGCTTTTTATTTCGATATCGATATAGAGGGTGGGAAGGAATTCTTCCAGAACCTCTTCTAAAAGGGGGACCCGACTGTGAGAAAAGGAGGGATCCTTCCAGGACCCCACATCGATGTGGCGGAGCTCTTCCCGGCTTACCTCTTCGATGGGACGGGGATCTCCCGCTACCCGCATAAGGGTATCATCGTGGAGCACCACGATTTCCCCGGTTTTACAGCGATGGATATCCAACTCGATGCCAGGGGCGCCTACTTCTTGAGCCAGCCGAAAGGCTTCCATGGTGTTTTCTGGAGCCACCGAAGAACAGCCCCGGTGGGCAAAAATCAAGGGCCGGGGATACTCAGGCAATAGGGGTACACGGTGCATCATGGGAAATTCTCCACAAATATCCTAACTGGGGTTCTGGGGGTTTTGCATTTTCTTTTTAAGTTCTTCCAACGCCGCCTGGGCCGCCTGTTCTTTTTCTAAGGCGCTCAGAGCCCGTTCCGTTGCAGTCCCTTCCTCTTCTCCCGGCAGGTGCCCCGTGGTCATGAGCAGTTCCTGTTCGAGTAGGTCCGTATCTATCGACCGTTCTCGAGCCTTCAGCGCCGGCAGTTGGCGTTGCATCTGCTGAATTTGGGTTTTTAGCGTATCTATTTCAGCCTGAAGTTGGGTTTCTTTTTGAAGAACCTCGTCCCGCTTTTTTCGGGCCTCCTCGACCAGGTCCGGTTGTCCAAGGGATTCGGCCAGGCTCATCCGTTTTTCCCACTTCTCCCGTTCCTGACGAAGCTCTTCCTTTTGTTTTTCGGTAAGCTTAAGGGTGCTAAGATGGCCCAGAATATAGTCCCGGGCTTCTTCTGGGCTCATTCCCCGCAGGTCTTCTGGCTGCTGTTCCATAGGCGTTACTATAGCACGTTTTAGTGTCCCTGTCTTGAGTTCCATCCCCTATTACGGATATTCTTGAGCCCATGAAATGCCGTATACGTCCCCATCGATTTTCCGGTACCTACCGGATTCCCGCCTCAAAAAGCCACACCATTCGTCGTCTCCTGTTTGCCAGCCTGGCAGACGGGGTTTCCACCCTGGAGTATCCGCTGGATTCACTGGATACCCGTTCCTGTATGGAGGTTTGTCGGGCCTTTGGCGCCCGGATAGAAGAATACTATCAGGATGCCGAAGAAGCCCGCATCACCAATAACCCTAATGGGCCTACCGCGGATGGTCGTTACCTGTACCGTCTTGAAGTAACAGGAGTGGGGGGAGCCTCAGGCTTAATGACGCCTGAGGATGTACTCAACGTGGGTAACTCGGGGACCACCCTGTATCTGGCATTGGCGGTGGCGGCCCTCCACTGGCGGACCAGCGTATTCACGGGGGATTTCCAAATCCGGCGCCGCAGCGCGGGTCCCCTTCTTGCGGCCCTCCAGGGCCTGGGGGTAGAGGCCTATTCTACCCGGGATAATGGGTGTGCCCCCATTGTTATTCGGGGCCCCTGGAAGGGGGGACGGGTCCGCATCGAATGTCCCACAAGCCAGTACCTTTCGGCCCTCCTCATTGCGGCGCCCCTGGCTCCCGCCGGCACGGTGACGGAGATTGAGGTTCCCCTCTTGAACGAGAGACCCTACATTGATATGACCCTTTCGTACCTTAAGGCCCAGGGGGTCCCCTATACTGCCGCGCCGGATTATTCGTTTTTCAGGATCCCCGGCGGCGCTTCCTATCGTCCCATGGATGGCATTGTGCCGGGAGATTTTTCTTCCGCCGCCTTTCCTGCCTGCGCCGCGGCGGTAAGCGGTGGCACCGTACGGCTTATTGGGCTTGATCCAAACGATACCCAGGGCGACCGGGCCCTGTTTGATATGCTCCGGGTTATGGGCTGTGTTGTCTCCTGGGAGCAGGACCCCCTGGGGCCGGTAATCCAGGTTCAGGCTCCCCCCTATGGTCTTAGGGGTGCCGATTTTGACCTTAATGCCACTCCTGATGCGCTCCCCGCTCTGGCGGCCACGGCGGCCTGTGGTCAGGGGACAACCCGCCTTCTTAATGTGCCCAACGCACGCATTAAAGAAACGGACCGGATTGCCGTGATGGCCCAGGAACTCGGTCGGCTGGGAGTTCCGGTGCAAGAGTTTTCCGATGGGCTTGTTATACAAGGGTCAGCGGGTAAGCTCCTCGGGGGAACTGTGCGGGGCCATCACGATCACCGGGTAGTGATGGCCCTGGCCGTCTGTGGTCTTGCCTGTCAGCAGCCCCTTGTGGTTGATACGGCGGAAGCCGCCGCCGTAACCTACCCCCACTTCCTGACGCTCCTTGAAGGAGAAATGTTCGAATAAACCCAAAAGAGAAAGGGTTCTGTTTTTGTGTTTTTGTGGTTCTATTGTTTATGAAGAAGATATGGTAGGATAGGTTCTATGCGGGTGGTTATTGTGGGAGCGGGGATGGTAGGAACCATTCTTGCCCGTCATCTTATCGACGAAAAACACGAGGTTTCCCTGGTGGAGCAGGACGAAAGCCGGGCTCGCCATGCCTCTAATCGACTTGATTGTCTGGTGGTCCACGGTTCTGGTAACAATATCCACACCCTGGAAGAGGCCGGTATCGGTCGGGCCGATGCCCTGGTGGCGGTTACCCAATCGGATGAATTGAACCTGATTATCTGTGGCCTCGTGGAGGCCCGATATCCCCAGGTAAAAAAAATTGCCCGGGTCCGAAACGAAGAATACGATGAACTCACCCGGGGGAACAATCGGGCCCTTGGGATCGATCATTTTGTGGATCCCGATATTGAAGCGGCCCAATCGGTGGTAAGCGCCCTTGCCCATGGGGCTCTGGGGGATGTGCTTTCCTTTGGGGATAGCCCCTTTGAGTTGGGGACGATTCCTATTCACGCTCGAAGTCCCTTCTGTGGGATCCCCGTAAAACAGTTTCGGTCCCTTGCTAAGGCGGAGGTCCTCCTTACCATGGTGCATCGGGCCGAGGAAACCCTTATTCCTTCGGGGACCACAACCCTTTTGGAAGGAGATCGGGTATATGTGCTGGGCACCCAGGATCAAATTAAAAAGGTGTATGAGCTTAATGGCCAGAAGTATCGATCTCTTAAGAAAATTGCAATCATTGGGGGAAGTCGCGTAGGCATATTGACCATCCGATCCCTCTTGGAAAAGAGTGCTACCCCTAAAAGGGGAACCTTTTTCTCATGGTTTTTCCGATCCTTTTCCCAGAAGAATTTGCTTCTTATCGATAAAGATTACGAGGTGTGTAAGTCTATAGCAGCCCAATTCCCCCAGATATTGGTTCTAAACGAAGATATTTCAGATGAAACCTTTGTTTCTGAAGAGGGGCTACATGATCTTGATGCGGTGGTAACCACCACCGAGAATCAGGAATTGAATATCATTACCGCCTTATATTTAAAGAATCGAGGGGTTGATCGGGCGATAGCTCTGGTGGGAAGCCCCGGGTATGCCGCCATCGCCCGTCACCTGGGGATCGATGTGATAATCCCCATGAAATCGGTGGTGGTAGATTCGATCCTTACCTTTTTGTTAGGAGAAGGGATTAATCGTTTCCATAGCCTGGGCGATGGTTCGGTGGAGGTAATGGAGTTACATCTCGGGGATCATTCTGAACTTATCGGAACCCGTCTCGATGTGTTCGGTCTTGTGTCCGGCGCCCTGATCCTCTATGTGCAACGGGGAAAAGAGACCTTTATCCCCCAGGGAAACTATGAGTTTAAAGCTCAGGATCGTATTGTGGTGCTTGCCAAAAAGGGCTTTGAGCAGGATCTTAAGCGACTTTTTGGTCATAGATCATAGGTATACAGGAAAGGTCCCATGAAACAACCGGTAATCCTGCGGCTCCTTACTATACTCCTTGGCCTTGTGGCTCTTTCCATGGTTCCCCCCTTTATTTTTGCGCTCCTTGATAAGGACCCCCAGGTGATAGGGGGCTTCCTGTTCCCTATTGTCTTTGCCCTGGTGGCAACGGTGGTGGTGCTTTTCCTGGGCTCTCCGGCGAATATTCAGTTTTCTAAAGGGGACGGCTTTGTGGTGGTAAGCCTTGCCTGGATTTTTACCAGCCTGTATGGGGCCCTACCGTTTTATTTAAGCGGGGTTACCCCGAATCCGGTGGACGCCCTTTTTGAAAGTGTCTCCGGGTTTACTACCACGGGGGCCTCCATATTTCAGAGTGTGGAAGCCCTTCCCCGGGCGATTCTTTTGTGGCGGGCCATTACCCACTGGTTGGGTGGGATGGGCATCGTGGTGCTCACCGTGGCCCTGCTCCCCCTCTTAGGGGTTGGAGGCTTTCAGCTTATTAAAGCGGAAACGCCGGGTCCTGAAAAGGATAAGGTAACCCCCCGCGTAACGGCCACCGCCAAGATTTTGTGGCTCATCTATATCTTTTTAACGGCCTTAGAAATCATCCTGTTACGAATGGCCGGCATGACCTGGTTCGATGCGGTTTGCCATGCCTTTGCGACGATGGCTACCGGTGGATTTGGGACGAAGAATGCAAGCGTGGGCCACTATAATTCTGCCCTTATTGATTGGATAATCACCTGTTTCATGTTTTTAGCGGGCATGAACTTCAGTCTGTATTATCGCCTGATTCAAGGAAAGATTGAAGATATCTGGCACAATACGGAACTGCGGGTTTATGTCGCTATTGTGCTCATCGCTACCCTGGTGGTAAGCCTTGCCATTCAGGATACCTACGAAAATTTCATTCATGCCCTCCGGTATGGAGCTTTTCAGGTGGTCTCCATTATAACTACCACCGGGTTTGCCACCGCCGATTTTGATGGGTGGGCTAGCCTTGCAAAGGGGGTTCTTTTTCTCCTTATGTTTGTGGGTGGCTGCTCCGGTTCCACCGGAGGGGGCATTAAGGTGATTCGCCACGTGGTGCTTTTTAAACAGGCGGGGAACGAACTGCGACGGGCTATTTATCCCCATGGGGTGTTCAGCGTTTGTCTTAACGGCAAGGTAGGGCGGAAAGATGTGGTGTATGGAGTGGCGGGTTTTGTGTTCCTGTACCTTTCGCTGGTGTTTGGGGTCACGTTGATAACCACCAGTGCGGGGGTAGATCTTCTATCGGCCTTTTCTACCGCCTTGGTTACCACGGGAAATATAGGTCCCGGCTTCGGTCTTGTGGGGCCCACTCAAAATTATGGGTTCCTTCCGGATTATGTAAAAATTGCCTGTTCTTTTGCTATGATTGCGGGACGCCTTGAGTTGTTGACCCTCTTTGTGCTCTTTAGTCCCGTGTTCTGGAGACGGTAGGGCTCCCTTTTTTTGCGGGTTTTACGGGCCCCGCCCTCTTTCATGGCCGGTCTCTTACCGGAAATGGGGCCTGCCGGTTTTCCCCCTTGACAGTCCCTGGTTCTCTCACTAGTCTACCAAGAAAGGCGTTGACGGAGACGAGTACCTGCAGGGCGGGTCAACCCTGGATGCAAAAAGGGCGTCCAGGCGAGAGAGGAGGGGCCACAGGCTGAAAGCCCCTCTGGCTGCGGCGGCAGGGAAAACCCCTCCCGAGCTGTCCTGGTGAACGGCCTTCTGGCCCAGTATTCAGGACCGGCAAGCCCCCGTCAGTGGCGAAGAGGGCGCTCCCCGTCGCGGGGAAGCGAAGCGGGGTGGTACCGCGGGCACGGTAGGTGTTCGTCCCCGCCCAGTGATACAGCAAGCACCCTTTGCAGACTTTTAGAAAACAGAAGGGTGCCGCTCCTGTATCGGGAGGTACAATATGTCTTCCAGTTCCGTATCGTCGGGGCAGGCCCCCGCGCAAGATCATCAAAAGCAGGATAAACTTTCCACCATTCGCCATTCCGTAAGTCATATCCTCGCTGCAGCGGTTACCCGTTTGTATCCGGGCACAAAGGTTGCTATCGGTCCCGCCATTGAAAACGGGTTTTATTACGATTTTCAGCTTCCCCGGCCTATTACGACGGAGGACCTTCCTGCCATTGAGGAAGAGATGAAGCGGCTTATCGAAAACCGCCATGACTTTGTACGGGTGGTGGTAAGCCGAGAAGAGGCCCTGCGACGATTTGCCGATGAACCCTTTAAGGTGGAGCTTATCAACGAACTTCCGGCGGATGCGGAAATCAGTATCTATGAACAGCGGGATGTTTCGGGGGCCCTTATCTGGGCGGACCTGTGTCGGGGTCCCCATGTGGCAAATACCCGGGAAATTAACTCCGCCGCCTTTAAACTCATGAATATCGCCGGGGCCTACTGGCGGGGCGATGAAAAACGGCCCATGCTTACCCGGATTTATGGAACCGCCTGGGAAAACCCGAAGGACCTCAAGGCCTATCTTAGCTTCCTGGAAGAAGTGGAAAAGCGAGACCATCGCCGGCTCGGGAAAGAACTGGACCTCTTTTCCATCCATGAAGAAGCCGGGGCGGGGCTTATCTACTGGCACCCCAATGGGGGCCGTATGCGGGTGGCCCTGGAAAACTTCTGGCGGACCGAACATTACCGGAATGGCTACGAGATTCTGTATACGCCCCACGTGGGTAAGTCCTGGCTGTGGGAAACCTCGGGGCACCTGGGCTTTTATAGAGAAAACATGTATGCCCCCATGCAGCTTGATGAGCAGGATTACTATGTAAAGCCCATGAACTGTCCCTTCCACATCATGATTTACAAGACCCGCCAGCATAGTTATCGGGACTTACCCCTTCGGTGGGCCGAACTGGGGACGGTCTATCGTTATGAACGGTCCGGGGTGCTCCATGGGCTTTTGCGGGTCCGGGGCTTTACCCAGGACGATGCCCACATCATCTGTACCCCTGACCAGATTGAAGGAGAAATCCGGGAGGTCCTGCGGTTTAGCCTTTCCATATGGAAGACCTTTGGCTTTAAAGATATTAAGGCCTACCTCGCTACCCGACCGGCCGCCTCGGTGGGAGAAGAATCCCGCTGGCAGGCCGCCCTGGAATCACTGCGAAAGGCCATCGAGGCGGAAGGGATGCCCTATGAGATTGATGAAGGGGGTGGGGCTTTCTATGGGCCTAAAATCGACTTGAAGATAAAGGACGCCCTGGGGCGAGAGTGGCAGATGACCACCATCCAGTTCGACTTTAATCTGCCCGAACGATTTGACATGACCTTTATCGATGCGGATGGGCAGCATAAGCGGCCCTACATGGTACATCGGGCCCTGTTGGGTTCTCTGGAACGTTTCTTTGGGGTGATGATTGAACACTTTGGGGGAGCCTTCCCGGTGTGGATTGCCCCCGAACAGGTGGCGGTCATTCCCGTGGCAGAGGCCTTTAATGACTATGCCCGTTCGGTTATTTCCCGTCTTAAGGCGCTGGATATCCGGGTGAGTGGGGAACTCTCGGATGAACGGATGAACGCCAAAATTCGTTCCTGCCAGGGCCGTAAAATACCCTATATGCTCGTGGTGGGCCAGAAAGAGGCGGATGAAGGAACCGTCTCTATTCGCCTGCGGGATGGTCGCCAACTGCCAGCCATGAAGGTGGAAGATTTTATCAGCTATCTCCAGGACAGGATACACACCCGTTCCCTGGAACTGTAGTAAAAAGGCAGGTCTAACCCCAAGGCCTATGGGCCAGGATTTCTCCATGAAAAAGCCCCCGTTTGCCGGGGGCTTTTCTTTTAGACGTTGTATTAATTGAAGATACAGAAGATCTCCACTGCCGGATGATCCGACAGCACACCGCTGCGGGTCATCCTTTTAGGTCCTATCCTCTTAGAAGGGCCGATCCGCCAGGTACTTGTATTCCTTCCAGGTCCGTTCAATCTGGGCCTTTGCCTTAGCCAGAAGCAGGTCTGCCCGGGCGGGATCCGCCGCCTTAAGGGCCTTAAAGCGAACTTCCTTATACATGAAGTCCTCCACGGGCGTGCTGGGCTCCTTAGAGTCAAGCTGGAAGGGATTCTTTCCCTGTTCCTTAAGTCGAGGATCATAGCGATACAGGGGCCATACACCGCTGGTGACGGCCGCCTTCTGCTGATCCATCCCCTTCATCATGTCGATACCGTGGTTGATACAGTGGGAGTAGGCGATGATGATGGAAGGTCCATCGTAGCTTTCCGCTTCCCGGAAGGCCTTGATGGTCTGGGCAATGTTGGCTCCCATGGCAACCCGGGCCACGTAGACGTAGCCATAACTCATGGCCATGGCGCCCAGGTCCTTCTTGGTGGTTTCCTTACCGGCGGCGGCAAACTTCGCGATCGCCCCGACCGGGGTTGCCTTGGACATCTGACCACCGGTGTTGGAGTATACCTCCGTATCCAGGACCAGAATATTCACGTTTCGACCCGAAGCAATCACATGGTCCAGTCCGCCGTACCCGATATCATAGGCCCATCCGTCCCCACCGATGATCCACACGGACCGCTTAATAAAGTGGTCCGCCAGGGACAGGAGATTTTTGGCCAGCGGTTTGGTTTCTTTTGCCAGGGCCGCCTTCAGTTCTTCCACATATTTTCGCTGGGTTTCAATTTCTTCGTCGCTGGATTGGGGGTTAGAAAGAATCTTATCGAGCAGGGCAGTCTGAATACCCGCCTGTTTGGCTTCTTCTGCCACTTCCCGGGCGTGCTCTGCCAGTTTGTCGCTGGTAAGGCGCATACCAAAACCAAATTCGGCCGCATCCTCAAAGAGGCTGTTGGACCATACCGGACCCCGCCCATCGTCTCGGGTCGTATAGGGAGTGGTTGGCAGGTTCCCTCCATAGATGGACGAACAGCCGGTAGCATTGGCGATGAGCAGGCGATCCCCAAAGAGCTGAGACATGAGTTTGATATAGGGTGTTTCCCCACAGCCTGCGCAAGCGCCCGAGAATTCAAAGAGGGGCTGCTTCATCCCAATCCCTTTGGGTACGTTCAGGTTAAGGAGTTTGCTGTCCGTGTTGGGGATCTTCAAGAAGAAGTCCCAGTTCTTAGCCTCTGTTTCTCGCAGAGGTATCTGGGGCTCCAGGTTAATCGCCTTAAGTTCCGGATTGTTCTTGTTCTTTGCAGGACAGATATTCACACAGGCCCCACAGCCGGTACAATCCTCCGGGGCAACCTGCAGGGTGAATTTCATGCCTTCGAATTCTTTCCCCTTGGCGTCGGTGGACTTGAAGGTTGCGGGAGCGCCCACCAGGTATTTGGGTTCATAGGCCTTCATGCGGATAACCGCATGGGGACATACCATGGTACAGTTGCCGCACTGGATACAGGTTTCGGGATCCCAGACGGGAATTTTTTCGGCGATATTCCGTTTTTCGTATTTGGTGGTTCCCGTCGGATAGGTTCCATCGTCGGGTAACTTAGATACGGGAAGCTTGTCACCCCGGTTGGCGATAATTTCGCCCAGGACTTCCTTGACGAACTTCGGTGCCGTTTCAGGAACGGGCGGTAACATGTGGGACTTGCTCGTTACCTGCTTGGGATAGTTCACCTGATGTACCCCTTCCAGGGCCATGTCGATGGTGGCGATGTTCTTCTTAACGATTTCTTCGCCCTTCTTCCCGTAGGTTTTCTTAATAGCCTGCTTGATGAGTTCTACCGCCTCTGCTTCAGGAAGTACGCCGGAAATCTTAAAGAAGGCGGTCTGCATGATAACGTTGATGCGGCCTCCCATACCGGCCTTTTCGGCGAGGGAAATAGCATCAATCACATAGAACTTAAGTTCCTTATCGATGATTTGTTTCTGCACTTCCTGGGGAAGGTGATCCCACACCTGGTCAGCCGGGTAGGGGCTTGCAAGGAGGAATGTGGCTCCCTTCTTTGCCCGGGAAAGCATTTCTACCTTTTCGATAAAGCTGAACTTGTGGCAGGCAATAAAGTCTGCCTTGGATACCAGGTAGGGCTTCTTAATGGGCTTTTTACCGAAGCGCAGGTGGGACACCGTCACGGTTCCTGCCTTCTTGGAGTCGTATACAAAGTACCCCTGGGCGTTGTTGTCGGTGGCATCTCCAATAATCTTAATGGAGTTCTTGTTAGCCCCTACGGTTCCATCGGAACCAAGCCCGTAGAAGAGGGCCTCAAACACCCCTTCTTCTTCAAGATCAAAATGTTCGTCCCATTCAAGGGATGTAAAGGCCACATCGTCGTAAATACCGACGGTAAAGTGGTTCTTGGGCTCCTCTTTTTTCAGGTTGTCGAAAATAGCCTTGGCCATGGCAGGGGTAAATTCTGCCGAACCAAGCCCATACCGCCCGCCTACGATTTTGGGGTACACCTTGAATTGGCTCTTACCACTTCCCATAACTTCGCCGATGGCGGTGCGGACATCTTCGTAGAGGGGTTCTCCGAGGGAGCCCGGTTCCTTGGTGCGGTCCATAACGGCGATGGCCTTTACGGTGGCCGGAAGGGCCGCTACGAACAGGGCGCTATCGAAGGGGCGGAAGAGGTGTACCTTAAGGACACCGACCTTCTCTCCCTTCTTATTGAGGTAGTCAACGATTTCTTCTACCGGTTCAGCCCCGGAGCCCATAATAACGATAACCCGCTCTGCGTCGGATGCACCATAGTATTGGTACACCTTATACTGCCGACCGGTAATCTTGGCAAACTGGTCCATGTATTTCTGGACAATGGCAGGAACGGCTTTGTAGTATTTGTTTACCGTTTCTCGCCCGGTAAAATACACGTCCGGGTTCTGGCTGGTACCCCGAATAGCCGGATGCTCCGGATTAAGTCCCCGCTGTCGGTGGGCCGCCACAAGCTCATCGGAGATAAGCTGCTTCATCACCTCGTACGAGAGCTCTTCTACCTTTTGCACCTCGTGGGATGTCCGGAAACCATCAAAGAAGTGCAGGAAGGGAACCCGGGATTCCAGGGTAGATGCATGGGCAATCAGGGCCAAATCCATAACTTCCTGGACATTGTTGGAAGCCAGCATGGCAAAGCCGGTCTGCCGGCAGGCCATCACGTCCTGGTGATCCCCGAAGATTGAAAGCCCCTGGGCTGCAATGGCCCGGGCCGCAATGTGGAACACCGTGGGGGTCAGCTCTCCCGCAATCTTGTACATGTTGGGAATCATCAAGAGGAGCCCCTGGCTTGCCGTAAAGGTAGTAGAGAGGGCTCCAGTGGTAAGAGCGCCGTGTACCGCGCCGGCGGCGCCGGCCTCAGACTGCATTTCTACAACCTGGGGAACCGTGCCCCACAGGTTCTTCCTTCCCTGGGCAGAAAACTCGTCGGAGAGTTCTCCCATGGGACTCGACGGGGTAATCGGATATATGGCGATTACTTCACTACAGGCGTGGGCTATGTGGGCCGCCGCTGTATTTCCGTCAATCATGACCATCTTTTTATCAGACATAGACCTTCCTCATAGGTGGGATTAATAAGGTGGAATGGCTATTTTACTTATAGCCATCTCTACTATAGAACGGTGAGAAAAAATGTGCAAGCACCCCTTTACTAAGGGGAAGAGAAAACAACCTTTCTTTCTGAAAAAACGTCGGGCTGGGGAAATTTTTGCAGGTCCCCTTTGTGGGCATGAACCGACGCTTCTGTGTTTTGTGGGCCCCAAGGTGAAATTTATAACACTTTTTTGTTTCCCGGGAGCCGCCCCCCTTTCTCTGAAACGGCGCTCCTCGAGGTATCCCTCTGGGTTTTATTCAGGTTTTACAAAGAATTGCATGAGTTGCACAAAATAGTAGATCTTCTTGTAGACTTCGGTGATTCGCTGGTCAATGGGATGTTCTGAGGCTCCCTCGAGCTCTTTCCAGTTAATGATAAGATCGTGGGGTGTTTTTTGATAATCCTCTAGGGCGGATTTCAGGTTTTTCCCGATGACAATACAGTCCTGGGCGGCGGTGGTAATCAGCTTAAGGGCCTCGTCATTTATGCCCTTAAGAAGGGTCCGAACGTATTTTATCTGTTCCTTATCTCGGTCGGCCTTGGCCATGGCGATGCGAAGCCGGGTTCCCATATCTCCCTCGTCGGCCAGGTTGTCATCGAAGGTAACAAGCCGGTTCGAAACTTCCATAAGCTCGTGATACGACTCTGAAAGTTGCTGAGATAACACGTTACTTACCCATTGGCCCCGGACCAAAAGGAGATCGCAGAGTTCCCGAATATCCTTTTTAAAGACATCAAGAAGAAAGGCCTTAAGATAATTCAGGGCCTGCACATAAATAAAGCCCCCCAGCATCTTTTTAGAAAAGACCACGTTCGCCTTATCGGTATAGTTCTTAAGACGGGAAATGGAGGGGGTCCCAAAGATGGCTGTGGCAAGTTCTTCGATTTTTGAAGTCCGCCGCTGCTGGATAATCCGCTGAATGGTAACATCTACCTGGGTTTTTATTTTTTGGATGTGGGGGTCCAGGATTGCTTCATGGGGGACTCGCAGTTGGGCCTGCCAGGTAGGATTCTTTTCTATGTGGCGTACCATCAATTCCAGGATACCAGTTCGTTTAATGTCAGAAAACAGGGAAAGGAGTTTTTGCCACTGGGAAGCTCCGATAACTTCTACCCCTTTGTAGGTCTTTAGTATCTCAAAGACCTTTGTCCACTCTTTTACCTGATCAAGGGGATACATCACTTCGATAAAATCCTTGATGTCGTCTACCACATACTCTGCCCGGATTGCTTCAAAACGGGGTTTATAAGAGAAATTTCGTTCCGCTAGGTTGGCATCAAACTTTTTCAGGAGGAAAAAATAATCAAACTTTACAAGCTGCACAAAGAGGAGAATCGCGTTATAACAATCCTCGATGGCAAGGCTCTTTTCTCCATCAAAGGAAGCGATAAAAGAAGTGAGATCTTCGTTGACCTGTTGGGAAAGATTTTTAAGGGGGATGGTCTTTGCCCGCTCTATAATAGCTTCTTCGGTAAGGCGATTTTGTAATTCCCGGCCCTTATCATCAAGGAAATGTTCGATGACTATTTTCTTAAGCTCGTTTGATTTATCCGCATTTTGTAAGAAGACCTGGGCGGGCGAAACAAGCTTATACACGTCGTAAAAAAATTTTGCAAACAGAGGCTGGGCCTCTTCTCCTTTTACCTTATAAAACCTATATTTATGCTTAGATAGATCCCTGGCTATCTGTTTGAGGAGCCTTTTTTTTTCTACCTCCGGATCGCCGGATGCGGTAAGGAAAGAAAGTATCCTTTCAATAAACCCTAATGCCATGGGAACCCCTGGATATAATAGAACGTCTTCTTTTACAGTAATGGTAAAATGGTCCAGTCGTCAATAGACTTGAAACAGCTACGGGCATATCTCCTGGAAAGGGCCCGACAATCGGGCTTTGTGGCGGTTCGTCTCCTGGAGCAATCCCGGTATGCCCATCTCCCGGAGGTGCTGGAGTATGTGGAGGGGGCTCCGACGCTGCTCCTTGTGGCGCTTCCCTATGGAAATAGGCTTGCCTCCCCTTTTCCGCCCCCTCCCGGCTGGAAGGTTCTTGCTCTGCAGGAGCCCCCTCTGGTGGGTCTGCCGGGATCAGAGGAAAGGGATAGATCCGAAGAAAAGCCCCTTGCCTCAGGTGAGGGGCTTGTGGAGGAAAAAGCCCTTCCGGAAAGAAGGGAGACTCCAGGGACTTTGAAAAGGCCGATAGCCCCTCAAGCAGTGCCCGGCTACATTGCCCCCTTTGCCGTGAGAAACTACTATGGGGAATTGGTGCATCGGCTTAAGCTTCTGGCGGCGGATCTGCGTTCCCGTTGGGGAGGAACAAAGGGGGATTTTCGCATTTTTTGTAATTCCCACCTTCCGGAACGGGAGCTCTGTCTCCGTTCCGGCCTTGGGTGGCAGGGGCGCCATGGGCTTCTGATTACACCCCAGGCGGGTTCGCTGGTAGTGCTTGGGGGAATGGGGCTTCCCTGGCCTTTAGCGGGTGATACGCCTTTCCCCGGTGTCCTCGAGGGGGATTTCCCCGCCTGTCGCCGCTGTATGAAGCGATATCCTCCCGAATCCCTCCCCTGTGTGGCCGCCTGCCCTACCGCCGCCCTTACGGCAGACGGGACCTTACGGCGGGAGCGGTGTATCCAGTGGTATGCCTCGGGACACGCCGCTCCACCCCCTGATATCCAGGCGGTATGGGGGCATCGGTTGTATGGGTGTACGAATTGCCAGGACGCCTGTCCATACAATCAGCGGTACATCCCCGGTGTCCCCACAAACCGGGGGGCCCTTCCTGCGGTCATGGACGTGCAAAGGGTACTTTCCCTGGAAGAAGGCGAACTTGCCTCCTATCTTCGGGGGACCACCCTGGGGATGCGGTGGCTTGGGGCAGCGGTTCTTAAGCAGAACGCTGCCCGGATTCTTACCTGGCATGAAAGATTTTTTTGTGGAGAATAGCCATCTCAAAAAGGGCCCATCCGTGGCTAGCCCTTTGCGGTGACTGGATTCTCCTGACTGCCATTTTCTGCCTGGTTCCCAGGGCCCCCGGCAAGGGGGCCTTTGCTGTTTTCTACCTGGGTTTTCAGGGTCCCCGAAAAGGGACCCTTTGCCGTTTTCCCCTGCTTGTCAGGGCTTAAGAAAGATAGCCTTTGTTTTTTTTTGTCTTTTACTTTTTCTTGCTGCTTACCTGCGCGGCACTGCTGATGGTTTCCACTATTTTACTCAGGGTGTTTCTGCCTGCAATGGCCGCCTCATAGGCTGCCTTGTACTGCCCTGACGCATAACTGGATTCGGCGGTTTTAAGAGAATCCCGGGCTTTCTGGAGATCCTGGCTTAGTTTTTCAATGTTGATGCGAGGATTTCGGGCCTTCCGGGCTGCCGCCAGGGCTGTTTCTGCTTCTGGAAAGGCCTTTTTTAGGGCTTCGATAGCCTGATTCGCTTCGTTTTTGGCCTGCTCTTGCCTTGTTTTAGCGTCGCTTATGGCCTGTTCAGCGGCGGCCTGGGCATCCAGGGCCAGTTTCCTGGCGGTATCATATTTCTTTGCCGCCGCGGCCTCATTCATCTGGGCAAGAAGGTCCGTTGCCCGCTGCAGAGATTCAGGAGCATATACCGGTACCAGGGGATCCTGTTGGGCCTTTGTCACCGCTTCGGTGGCTTTTTGCATTTCCGCTGTGGGCGGCTGCGTGCAGGCCCATGCTGCAAGGACGCAGACAATCAGAATGGCGGGCTTTACAATTGATACTCTTCTTTTCATGAAATATCCTCCGTATATAACTATATATCGGAAGGCTGCCGGTATCTATCAATAGGGGTAAAAACAAATCGATTTTTTAGGTTGATAAATAAAGGTGGAACGGTATAATGGGCTACATCATGCAGAGGTCTATCCGTCGTCGCTTCCGTTTTCTTGCTTTTTTCATAAGTGTTTTTTTCGGTTTAGGGGGTCTTTTCTTGTGGACTGAAAGGAAAGCCGAGCCAGAACCGGGGAAAGTTTTTGAGGTCCTTCGATCATTACGAGAACCGGTGACAGTTCCAGAAAAGGTGGTACTGATTGATTTGCTAGAAGTAAAGAAGGATCAGCAAGTCCCGGTGGAAGCGCTTTCTCCTGGGGATGTGCGGGACCTCTTTATAACCCTGGCGGAGTTGGGAAGCCAGGGTGGCCTGTGTCTTTTCTCGTTGAACCTGGAAACCTCCTCGGGAGAGATAAAGAACGAACGAATCGAACGGGAATTCACCCTCATCAATTCAAATGTGGAAACCTTTTTTACGGGTATCAAAAGAGGTTCTATTCGCCCTCAGGATGCGGATTTTTTTCTGAACCAGCTTAAACGGTCAATCCAGGAAAGTAAGCATCGACTGGTTCTGGCTACGGCGGACAGTCAAAAAAAGGACCTCCAAAAGATGGTAGCGGCTAGTCGTTTGTTTCCTTCGCTGGTGGTTCCCGACGACAGGGAAGGCCTTTTTGTGTTTAAACAGGACGTGGTTGAACGGCCCCCTACTGAAACCTGGGGAAAGGAGGTGCTCTATTCTAAAAATGAGGATCCCCTGGCGTATCGGCGGCTATATCCTCTCCGCAGGGAACCTGAGAATACCTATCTTCATGTGGGGCTTGCGCTGGTAGAGGTGCTTCTTGGTAAGGCCCATTTTTACCTTCAGCCGCAGCAGCTTATTGTGGCTGCTCCGATAGAAGGGGATGCCCCGCAGACTGCTCCCCTCGAGGAAGAAAAACCACCGACGGGACCTGCAAATGGAATGAGACAAGCGTCTAAAACGGAACAGCCTCCGGCGACTACAAAAGGATATACCCTTTCCTCCGTCTCTCTGCCCCTGGTAGTCCCTCTTTCCAGGAAGGGGGGCTTGTTACTGGAAATTCCCCGACGACCGGGGAAGCAAGACCCCTTTTATCGGCTCCCTCACCGGAATTTTGTACGGTATCGGGAAGAAGAACGGCGACTCTACGAGTATCTTAAAGAAATGGAACGGTCTGGCTATTTTGCTTCCCTTGATCCGCTGGAGTATCCAACCACCCGTTTTGAGTACCTCCGTTCCCTTGAGCAGGAACTTCTTTCTCGAGGAGATCCTACAGGCCTGGAACAATGGAGGGCCGAGCGGGAACGGTGGTACCGCCGATTAAAAGAACTCCTTTGGGGGAACCTGGAGACCTCTATACTCCAAGGCTATGATCGTCTCCTGGAAACAGAGCGGCTTGATGCTGAAGGAATCGAACGGATCTGTTCTTTAAAAGAACTGGTCCAGCAATCTTTTTCCTGGGCCCGCAGTACCTACGAATCGGTACTGGAAAAACGGGAATCCCTAAAAGAAGCGGTGGCCGGCAAATGGTGGATCATTGGAGCAGGCCGGGAGCAGTTTCTTGCCCAGGGGGGAGCCTTGCGGGTGGGAGGGGGGCCCAATCTTACGGATAGTGAAATGGCCGCTACCGTGGCCACGACGATCCTTTCCCGTTCCTATGTGCGGTATGGGTCGGTGCTCTGGATTCGTGTGGTAGGAGGGGTGGCTATTCTTCTTATGGGCCTTCTGGTAACCTGGCTAACGCCGGTGGTGGCGGGAATTTTCATCCTTTTTCTCATGGGCCTTGGAGGAGTAGGGTACACGCTGCTTTTTGTGGTAGGAGGCTGGTATGTGTCTCCCCTCGTGCTGCTTTTTCCTCTAGGCACTGCCCTCATGGCTTTTTCAATCCAGTATGGGATCCTCTATTGGTATCGCCGATCCTTTTTGCACATATTCCAGCATCGGGTAAGCCCTGACTTCTTGCAGGTTCTCCTCAATCACGTGGAACCCTTTCCCTCTCCTTTTTATTCGGAGGATACAATTATGGTGACGATCCGCCCATTCCCTTCTTTTTATGCGCTTTCCGAAGAACCCCTTCCTGTAGTAATGGAGCGCCTCAGGACCTTTCAGCGGGAGGTGCGCCGCTTCTGCGGCGCCCATAAAGGAGTGTTTCTTTGGGCTGATGGGGAAATTCTGTGTTTTTCCTTGGCCCTGGGGATGGCAAAGTCCTACCGTAATGCGGCTCTTAAGACCTTTGTGGAGGACCTCCTGGTTTTTCTTGAAAAACACCCCTGGTGCTGTGGCATCGACCGGGGCCCCTGTTCCTTTTCTTTTTCTGAAACGGAGGGGTTTCTTGCCTTTGGCGAGCCGATACGGATAGCCCGGGTTATTTCCAGCCTTGGGGAACGGTTGCATCGCCGGCTTTTCATCACCCGCCCGGTGTACGAAAGTCTTTCTTTTTCGCCGGGAACTTTTGAGGCCCTCCAGGGCCTTGTAGATGGTAGGGAAAAACAGGAGATTCCCCTGTATGGGGCGGTAAAAATATAGAAGAGAAGTTAGGGCCCTTTCTTTTCGAGGATTTTTTTTACTTTCCCAAATACTTTGAATCGTACTACCCGGCCTCCCCCAAATTCCGGGTAGGCCCGGTATCGCTGTCCATCGTCGGAAAAGGGGGAAGAAAATTCTCCGGGGAAGGGGGCGTATCGTTTCTGGGTCCACACCAGGGAGGGGTCTTTTAATGAAAGGTCCTTTTGGTTCGGAGGAAAGTAAATATACGATTCATGGATCCCCCGTTCTTCTAAGGGGGCCTCGTCAGTGCTCTGAAGGTAGCGAATCTGACCTTTTTCGATATTGATGGATTGAATTATTGCAGAATGGGCCGCCTGGCCGTTGGTTCCCCGAAAGAGGATGATATCGCCGGGGGCTAAATTCCCGATCCTGTCGGGGACTGCTTCTATTTCTGGATTCTTAGAATCGAAAAAGGAGGTGCCAATGTACAGGGTAGGATCGGTGATGCGGAGGGACCGGAAAGACCGGCGAACTATTTCCGTAAGATTTATCCCTGCCTGCCGGGCCACGGTGGTTAAAATGTACCAGACAAAACCAGAACAATCGATGCCCACCCTGCCGATGCAATAGATATAGTTATAGATGTCCGGAAGGGTAACTGCTTCGCCATGGACTAACACATAGGGACGATGGGGAAGCCCCTTGTAGGAGCGGGCCTTCATCCGGGCTATCTCGTAGAGGTCCTCTGTCCAGGTCCAGCGACGGGTGGCCAGGTCAAAGATAATGACCTTTTCCCGCCTGTCCTGGAGGATAGTAAGATATCGATTAAAATCATCCGAAACAATGAGTTTGTCGATTTCTTGCCATATGGCGGCGGGGGAGTTTTTCCCTCCTCCCTGGATTTTAAGGAGCGTTGGGGCTAGCTCTGAGCGCTCGTCATTTTCTGCAAAGGGGAGGGGAAGGGTAAAGAAGCGCCCCTGAACCACATAGGTTCTAAAACAGGATCGGTAGGCCTCTTCGATAGCCCCTTCAATTCCGTTCCCCCATTGGTGATAGGCCCGACTAAAGGTTTCTAAGTTACGAAGGGCTGCCTTATCATCCTCTTTAAAAAAGACTTCATTCCTCGCTGAAGGCAAAGGGAATGCCCCAAAGGACTGGGGCGGTTCTGTTTGGGAAAACGGAACCATGCTCCCCAGTCCCGACATGAGAAGGATATATAAAAGAAAGGGGCCCTTCCTTTTCATGCCGTTAAATACCCAAGATAAATTTAGCCGTGCTGAAATAGATGAAAAGTCCCGTGATATCCACGATGGTAGTCAGGGCCGGACTTGCCACCAGGGCGGGATCGAGCTTTACCGCTGCCGCAAGGAGCGGCAGGAGAGCCCCAATAACGGTGGCGCTTACTACCTGAATGCCCAGGGCAAGCCCTATGGCAAGGCCGATGCGAACCACGTCGAGTCCCGGTGGTATCTGGCTGGGATTAGACATGAAATATACCCGGACAAAGGCTAGAACCCCTAACACCAGGGCTAAGAGCAAGCCCACGCGGCATTCTTTCCAGAGCACCTTCAGGGTATCCCGGGGCTCTATTTCTTTAAGGGCCAGGGCCCGGACCACCACCGTCGCACTCTGGCTCCCGGTGTTTCCCCCCGTATCGGCAAGCATGGGCATGTAAAAGGCCAGGATCACCAGGTTGGTAAGGGTTGCTTCGAAGGATTGGAGGATGGCCCCTGAAATGAGCCCCAGGGCGGCGAGGATAACAAGCCAGACTACCCGGTGCCTGAAGTGGGACCAGATGGGGGTGTGAAGGTAGGCCGTATCTTCGTGTTTCCCCGCGATGGCCATGAACCGTTCCATGTCTTCGGTTCGTTCCTGCTCGATAACGTCCAGGGCATCGTCGTGGGTGATAATACCCACCAGCACACCCTGGGGGTCCACCACCGGCAGGGCCACGAGGTCATATTTGGAAAACTTGTATACCGCCTCTTCCCGGTCTGCATCGGCCTGTACGCTGACCACCTGGTCATCCATGATTTCTTCAAGTTTTTTATTGGGATTGGCAAGGATAAGGTCGGCAAGGGCAATGACCCCCAGGAGATGCCGGTGGGCGTCGACCACAAAAATGGAATAAATAGATTCTTTGGCCGAACCTTCAAGCCGAATTCGTTCCAGGGCCTGGCGTACCGAAAGATCCCCCGGCAGGGCGATATAATCGGTGGTCATGATAGACCCGGCGGTTCCTTCCCGGTAGGAAGCGAGTTTCCGGATATCTTCCCGTTCCCGTTGGGCGAGAATAGGAAGGACCTCTTCGAACTGTTCTTCCGGCAGGGCCTTCAGAAGGTCTACCCGGTCGTCCGGGGAAAGGCGAACGACGAGCTTGGCAAGCTCGTTTTTATCAAGCTGGGAAGCCAGTTCTGCCTGCAAGGATTGGGGAAGTTCGCAAAACACATCCGCCCGGACCTGGGGATCCATCCTGTTGAGGATTTCGTATACTTCCTCTTTGGTAAAATTCGAAAGGATTTCTGCCACCTCAGAGGGGTAGCGGTCACTCAAAAACTGGGCCACCTCATCGGTAGCCCCTTCTTCAAGTAAGGCCTTGATATCGGGTAAAATGAGTTCTTCTACCATGGGGTCCTCCATGTGGGTTACATTTCGGGAGGCCCTTAGAGAATAAGAATAAAAGAAGAAAAACAGGTTTTCGCTTTGAGGATCTTTACTATTCCCTGGTTGTCTTCTTGTGCTCTCTTACTAAGGGCATCTCCCGGTTGGGTATTCCGCAAGGAATACATAAGAAAGGTTCCGGGGGCTGACTACCAGGGCCATCGGAATCGGTCATACCCATCCCTCCTTAGTAAAAGATGCGAGATCGCCAGGGGTCAACGCAGGATAGGAATGGCTCCTATCCTGTCTTGTAACATATGCGATTCTTAATATTTATGCAAGCCCTTCTATTTCTTTAAAATAGCGGACGGTTCCCACTTTTAATTCTTCGGTGGCCTCTTCATCGCATACGATGATTGCCCTCGGGTGGAGCTGCAAGATCGAGACAGGCCAGAGGTGCGTTACCGGTCCTTCTACCGCGGCCTGCAGGGCCCGGGCTTTGGCAGGGCCTGAAGCAAGAACCACCACTTCTCGGGCATCCATGATGGTTCCCAGTCCTACGGTTAGGGCTGCGGCAGGAACCTTTTCGGGATCTCCCCCAAAGAAACGGGCATTGGCCCGCCGGGTATCCCGGGTTAATTCCTTATCCCGGGTACGGCTGCTTAAGGAAGATCCTGGTTCGTTAAATGCCAGGTGCCCATCTCCCCCCATCCCCCCAAGGAACAACTCGATTCCCCCATAGTGCCGTATTGTTGCTTCATACCGCTCACATTCGGCTTTTAGGTCCTGGGCCATGCCGTTGGGAATGTGGATGTTTTCGGCAGGAATATCCACGTGAGAAAAAAGGTTTTCCTGCATGAATCGATGGTAACTCTGAGGATGCTCTGGGGAGAGCCCAATATATTCATCCATGTTAAAAGTGACGATATGTTTGAATGAGAGACGTCCTTCCTGGTAATAACGGATAAATTCCCGGTATACCCCCAGGGGAGTAGAACCCGTAGGAAGCCCCAGCACAAAGGGCCTGCCCGGACCGGGGGCAAATTCTTGAATCCTCTTCAGGATGTAGGCCGCGGCCCACTGGCTCATGGCTTCGTAATCCTTTTGAATAATAAGACGCATGGTCTTTCTCCTTAGACAAAATTGTTTTTCTTGAATAAACCGCGAACCAGGGTGGCATGGATAGTAAAATCCTTATCGAATACCACCAGGTCTCCTTCATTTCCCGGAACAAGCGTCCCAAGCCGCTTAAAGCGCATCACGTTGGCAGGATTGGTACTGGCGGCCTGGAGGGCTTCTTCAAGGGAAAAGCCAAACCGCACAAGGTTTTGAACCCCCCGGATCATAGTAAGCCCTGAGCCGGCAATCACATCATCAATTTTACGGTGAAAGGCTCCCTCTTTCCAGATTACCTCTTCTCCGTTTGCATACAAGGGTCCTTCCGCGGGATTTTGTCCGGTTGGTTTAAGGGCATCGGTAACCAGAACAATCTTGTCGGAGGGTTTATCCCGCTTTAAAAGCTTAAAAAGGTCCGGATGCACATGTACCCCGTCGGCAATGATTTCGCAGGACATCTCGGGATGAATGAGCACCGCCCCCACCGCATTGGGATTCCGGTGGTCGAGCTTGCTCATGGCGTTGAAAAGGTGGGTGGTGTGAAGGATACCCACCTGCATTCCTTCTACCATGTTTTCGTACTGGGCGTTGGTGTGACCTGCCTGGAGCACGATCCCCTTCTTAGTACAATACAGGGCCAGGTCCCGCATGTTTTTGAGTTCCGGTGCCACGGTCATGTTGACGATATGGCCGTTACTTGCTTCCCAGAGTTCTTCCATATAGGAAAGATCCACCGGGCTCAAGGTTTCCGGCCGCTGGACCCCAAGCCGTTCGGGGCTTATGAAAGGGCCTTCCAGGTGGAGCCCCATGATGCGGGCCCCCGACTCTTTGCCGATGGCCCTGGAAGCCTCTTTTACAGCTTCGATAAGCCGGGGGCGTTCCGCCGGATAGAGGGTTGGGTTAAAAGCGGTGACTCCCTGTTGGGCCAAGAGACGGGACATTTCGATAACCGAATCGGCGGACATATCGTCGGTACCAAAACCGCCAAAGCCATGGATATGGGTATCGATAAAACCGGGGGCTATATAGCATCCCTGGACATCGACCACCTGTACTTCGCTCCCAAAACGTCGTTGCTCAAAGCGGCGCTGGGAGAATACATCGGCTATGACACCCCCTTCGATAAGAACGGCACACCGTTCCATCAGGGCAAAACCGGTGTATACCGTGGCGTTATACAAACAAACCGATGCCATAGGACCTCCTTAAAACGAAGGCATTTTTTACCATCCTTGTATCCCCGTCCCCCGGGGGAACATCCGCTCCTTCTCTTGTTCTTGAAGGCCTACCCCCACCGGCAAGCTTCCCCGTGGAGCAATATCCCCTTTAATAAGACGGGCTGCGGCTCTCAAAGAACACTCGGCCACCCCATAGGTAAGCACAAGGGTTTCTACCTTTGGGGCTACCTCCACAAGGTCCTGGGGACTCCTTACTACAAGCGTAATAAGTTTGTCTTTTTTTGCAAAAACCTGAATTCCCTGGAGTAGCTCCAACTGTTTTCTGAATTGATAGGCATTATAGGTACAGAAAATCACATAATCGGCCATAAAGGCCCAATCCTGGGCACCGAGGATCTCCGTTTCGTTGGGCTCAAGGCCAAAGGAGTATTCAATGATTTTCTGATGGGGAAAGTATTCCTGGAAAATGTCTTTGAAAGAATGGGTGTAGAAATTGGTGTTATCCGACATGACAAGCCGTCCCATGGTGGGGCGCAGGATAACGATTCGCTGGTTTGGCGAAGGTTTCAGAGGTAAGAGCCCTGCCGAATTCTTTATCAACGTAAGGGACTTGTCTGCCGCCTCTTGAACGGTTTTGAGGTGGACGGGGATGGCGCAGACTTTTTTCCGTTCCTTTTCTGTGGGGAATTCTTCTTTTATCCATTGTTTCTTTGCATCCAGCACCCGAAGGACCGATTCGTTAAAACGATCTTCATTGATATGCCCCTTTCGAACCGCCTCCGCAATGATTCTGTTTGCCTCCCGTACCCCTGCCGAAACGATGACGATATCGACCCCAGCCTGAATGGCCCGAATAAGGGCTCCCTCAATGCCGTAGGTGTCTTTTATGGGTTTCATCTGGATGTCATCGGAAATAACAAGCCCCTGATAGCCCAGCTTCTTACGAAGATATTCCTGGAGAATCACCGGCGACAGGGTTGCGGGTAACCCTGAAGGATCAAGTTGAGGATAGGCGGCATGGAGGGTCATCATCATGGCGACCCCTCCATCAATAGCCGCCTGGAAGGGTATCCATTCACGATTTTTAAGGCGCTCGTAGGTATAGGGCACTACATCGAGTTCAAAATGACTATCGATATCTACATTTCTCTGGCCCGGAAAATGTTTTGCGCAGCCCATGACTCCCTGTTTCTGCAGTCCCTGTACAAAGGCCCGGGCAAGGGTAGCTGCTTTCTGGGGGTCGCTTCCAAAATAGCGATTATCCTTTACCGGAAGGCCCTCTTCTTCACACAAATCAACCACGGGAGCAAAACAGCAGGTTATTCCGATGGAAGCGAGTTCTTTGCCGGTTATTTCGCCAGCCTTTTCGGCATAGCGGGGTGCCTCGTTTTCTGCGATAGCCGCCAGGGCCATGTTGCCGGGGTGGATGCTTATTCCCGTGGTAATCGGAGCGAGTTGTCCCCCTTCCTGGTCGATGGCAATAAAGGCGGGTATTCGCCATGGTCCGCTCCGGGCTGCGGTCTGAACCTTTTCAGTTAGGATTCGTAATTGATACGAATCGATAACGTTGCATCCAGAGAAATACAGAATAGAGCCAATAGCTCCTTCAGCTAATCCCTGAGTAACATCCTGGGGGACCTCCCATCGTCCTACAAAGTCCTGCATCACGAGTTGTCCCGCCTTTTCTTCTAAGCTCATGCGGGAAAATAGTTCTCTAGTATCAAACATCCTCATATTCTCCTTGATTCTGGCTCTTGTTTTTATTTGGGTATTGGGTCCGGGCATCGGTCTTTTCTCTGGGCCGGGAATTCCCACGGATCATCCCTTTACCGCCCCTGCCGAAACGCCCTGGGTTATTTGTTTTCGGAAGATGAGATAGAACACGAGCATGGGGACCATTCCAATAGTTAGTGCTGCAAATTGCTTGCCGTAGTCTGTGGCGAGGGCCCCCGAGAATTTCAGGATCCCCACGGGTAAGCTTTTAATGGTTTCTTTAGAGGCCAGAATGTTAATCAACATGAATTCGTTCCAGATGCCGGTAAAGGTAAGGATGGAAAGGGTGATAGCCACGGGCTTTGTCATGGGCACTACGATGGATGCAAAGATACGTCCGTAACTGGCCCCATCGATGCGGGCCGACTCTATTAATGCGTCGGGGATGGATTTAATGAATTCGGTGCCCAGGTAGACTCCCATGGGAAGACCGATCCCAATGTAGGGGATAAGAATCCCGAGGCGGGTGTTGTACAATCCCACCGCATTGGTTACTAAAAACAGGGGAACCATGATGGATTGCAGGGTGAGGAGAATTCCAATGACGAAGCTTTTATAGAGCCAGCCCGTGGCCTTGCTTTTTATCTTTGCGAAGGCAAAGCCGGCCATAAACGAGAAGAGGAGCACCGCCAACGTGGTGGTTATCGTGTAAAAAAGGGAATTCCCGAAGAGGATGTCGAACTTCCCTATCTTCCATGCCATGGGATAATTGCCGAAAAAGAAGGGGTTGGGTAAGCCGAGCCTATCCATCTGAAAGGCCTGGGTGGTTTTGAAGGAGGACATAACGAGCCAGAAGAGGGGATAAATGGTTAAAAAAGTGAAAATCCAGAAAACTCCATAGAGGAGAATCTTGCCAAGAAAATATGAAAATCCCAATTGATATGACTTTTTCATCCTATTCCCTCCCCCCAAACCGTTGTTCCAGTTTTTGGATGATGACAATCAGTAGTAAGCTAAGCACTACCATGAAGGTCGATATGGCGTTTGCAAGGGGGTAGTTTGGTGCCCCCCGGAAGGCATTGTCGAACATATAAATCGAAAGCACACTGGTTCTTCGTGCCGGATTTCCTGCGGTCATGGCGAAGATAAGGTCAAAGCTTTTCAGGGATCCGGATATTGCAAGGATTGCCGTGGTAACAATCACCCCTGAAAGGGCAGGGAGGATGACATACCGAAGGGTTTGCCACTCGTTGGCTCCATCAATCTTAGTAGCTTCGATTACTGAAATATCTATTTTTTGGAGATTTGCAAGGAAGATAATCATATAATAACCGGTATACATCCACAGAATCACGATTAAGACCGGGATCATTGCAAGGTTAGGATCCAGCATTAAGGTATTTTCGTAGGTAGGATTTATTTTTTTGAGTAATTCCGTGTAGGCCCCATAGGGGGAAAAAAAGGATTGAAACATCACCCCTATCACGATAGTAGAAATCGTATTTGGGAGATATACCATGGTTTGAAAAAAGTTTTGCAGACCTACTAGTTTCCTAAATAAAACATAGGCAAGGACAAAACCAATCGGAATCTGTCCAAACACCGAAACCAGGATGATATAAAAATTGTTCTTTAAAGCGAGCCAAAAATAAGGGTCCTTAAACATTTCTCCATAATGACGGAATCCCACAAATGTAAGTTCCGCCCCAAAAAGCTGACCTCCGCTAAAGTTTGTCATACTCAGATAGATGGAAAAAATGGTAGGGAAGGTTATGACGGCAAAATAGAGCAGAACCGCTGGAAGAACAAGCAACCAATAGGCCCATCGCTCTTCTCCTTTAGATGTTGTGATTTTCACAGAATCCTCCAACGTCAACATGGGTATCCAGTTTCTTCCTGGATAGCTTTTGAAAAATGCCCCCTGCCAAATCATTAAATCTGACAGGGGGCTCCGCCCGTTAGTTGTTTAAGAGCGTGTTAAAAAGCCTAGTACGAGGGAACTTACTTTTGTCCGGCCTTCCATTCATCAAAGGCCTTTTGTACCTTTGCGGCTACCTGCTCAGGCGTGGCAGTCCCAAGGCCAATCTCCTGCAGACCTATGTTGATAGGCCCATACACCTTGGGATCCAGTACCGCGTCGAGAACGTAGGTCCCTTTGTAGTTTTCATAGAACTTCGCGCGGTTCTGCATGATGGGTTCAAGGGATGGTACTGTTACCCCCTTAAGGGAGGGGAAGGCCGCACCGGATTCAAGCCGGATCTTCTGGACATACTCGGAGTTAAGGAACTTAATGAGTTCCCATGCTGCCTTTTCCTTAGCAGAACCGGCAGGAATCTTGGCGTTCATGCCAAACCCAACGCCCACCACGGCAGAACTGGTGTTGGGGAATTTTTCGCCCGGAAGGGCAGGGAGCACCATGAGCTGGATGTCCTTCTGCTTTTCCGGTGGGATGAGGGCGACCCCAGTGCTCTTGTCGGTGATGAAGGCGCCGGTTCGCCAGTCACCGTCGATAAGGAAGGGCGCCTTGCCAGCGGCAAAGAGGGCAGGCACTTCTCCATAGGGAGTCTGGAGGGCTTTCTTGGAGATGATTTCGCTCTTGAACATGTCTTCTACGATCTTGAGGGAGTCCACAAAGGGCTTGTCGGTAAACTTGGCCTTCCCGGCGAGCACATCATCGATAAACTTGTCCCCTGCGATGCGGCCCACAATGGCGGAGAAGAGACAGCTCTGCATGACCCAATCGTCCTGGGCCGCGATAAGCACCGTGTCCAGCCCCTTAGCTTTGAGCTTGGGAACCATGGCCTTCAGTTCTTCATAGGTCTTGGGCACGGAAAGACCATTATCCGCAAGCAGCTTGGTATTCACATACAGCATGTGGGTGAAGGTAATACCAATCGGAAGTTCCGCCAGGTATCCCGCCATCTGGGGAGCGACCGCAGCGGGGACAAATTTGTCATAGAGCCCATCGGCCTTTAAGAAGGGGGTAAGGTCCTTTACCAGCTTCTTGTTGTGGAGTTCCGCAGAACGACCACTGGGCCACATGTAAAGAACGTCAGGAAGCTGACCACTTGCGATGTACGCAGAGGTTTTCTGATGGAAGGGTTCGTTAAAAAGATCTTCCCGTTCGATCTTGATGTTAGGATAGCGCCTTTCAAATTCCCCCCAAATTTCCTTGATCTCCCGTTCGGAGTTTGCCTGAGAGGCATCAAGGTAATTCAATACCTTGAGGGTAACTACCTCCCCCTCTTTTGTAGAGGCGCCCTGTTGTTGTCCGCTGGCAAAGGCCAGAGCGGAGAGGAGCGTCCCCAGGACCAGAAAACTGGTCAACCGTTTAACAATAGACATAGCCTATACCCTCCTTTATACTAGAGGTAGCTGGAATTGGGCGAACCATACGGTTCGTCATATGTTCCCGGGACACGATGGGCCTATCGTGTCCCGTTTTTCACCCGTTCAAAAATTTCTTCCCAGCTAATTCGGTACGAACCCTTGCGGTCGGTGAGTTCAGGAACCGAAAACAGCCGGTGGATAAACATGGATGCCGCCCCGTGGGCCACATCAAAAACGTCGCCGGGGGAAAGCTCTAGTCGACAGCCTACCCGCTGAAGCACGCTTTTTAGGCCGTGCTGTTCATCTTTTTCCAAGAGATCGAGTACTACCTCCCGATTGCGGCATGCTTCGCCATGGAAGAACAGCACCTCGGGATCAAAAACGGAAACGATGGGTTTCAGACTTTTGAATAGCTCAATCAGAAATTGGCGGTAGGCCCCTTCGTTATCTGCCACATGGAGCATCACTTCATCGGACAATTCAAATTGACCGGATTTTCCCTGTTGCCACAACACACTGGTAAATTCACCGGCCGCATATCGTTTGCCGTAGTGGATTTTTCCCCCTAAGGCAATGCCCATGCCCACGCCTACTCCCGACCGGAGTCCCGTAAGGGGATTCTTGGTGTGATATTCTGCTAAGACGCTGATAAAATCCTCCAGGGGGGTATCGCGGTAGCGGTTTAAGTCTTCCCAGGCGCAGCAGTTGGCATCGTTTTCTATCATGATTGGTACGGGATATCGGGCTGCCACCTCTCTGTAGAAGTGATAGTTCGTGAGATCAAAAGGGTCCGATTGAATGATGATTCCCTCATCAGGGTTTATTATGCCCGGCAAGGCGATGCTTATTCCTAAGAAGGGAAGCCGGATGTTTTCTACCACCGTTCTCAGATGATCAAACAAAAACGCAAAAACTGCGGCCAGGGAGCTATCCTTTAGGGGCTTTTCTTCTTCATAGAGCCGCTGTCCATAGATGTTCGTTACCGCCGCCCGGTAAAAATCCGGTTGAATTTCAAGACCTACCACACAGCCCATTTTTTCATTGATTCGGAGCAAAATAGGTCGACGCCCTCCCTGGGGGGTAACTTCTCCTGCCTCCGCTTCGTATACAATGCCTGCTTCTATAAGATTTTGAATGATATTGGTTACCGTGGATCGATACAGATTGAGCGCCCGGGCTATGTCGATCCGGCTGATGCCTGGATGCCGCCAGATGGTTTGGGCCACAAGAGAGATATTGGCATCCCGCTGAAAGGTATTGTTGTTTATCCTCATAACGGTATTTTCACTCCCTGGGGGTATAGGATAAGGGACCTTATGGTCGATCGTAGCATACGCCCTTTCCCCCTTCCTGAAAATCCCTGAACTGTGATGAGGGGTTTCGCTGCCAGTTCCCCTCGTTTTATTGTTCGTTCTCTGTACAAACTATAATAGCACTGCTATACTGGGCTGTCAAGAAAAATTTTATCAAGGAGGGCATATGAAAATAGAGACATACAACCGGCCAGAGTGGAAGTTAGACGATGAGGGCTTTCATCTGTTTACCCCCCAACGCGTAAGACCCTGGTATAACTATCTTTCTAACGGGGAAGGGGGATTAAAAATTTCTCATCTAGGGGATGGCTACAGTACTACCTTGAAGGAACCCCGGATAGTGGTAAGTAACTATGATTTCTGGACGCCCCTAAAGGGACGTTTTGTGTATATTACCGACGGTGGATGCGTCTGGAATCCCTCATATCATCCTTCAGGGACAGCCCTCGATACCTATCACTGTATTCACAGTCCCTGGGCTACCCGCTGGATTTCGGAGAAAAACGGAATCCAGGTTGAACAGACGGTGTTTCTACCCCGGGAAGGGACTCTGGAAGTGCTTCTTGTTACCGTCCATAATCGGAGCCAGAAAAATCGATGTCTTTATGTGACGGCGGTGCAGGAATTCCTTTTGTATAATTCTTTTGGGGTTGATCCGGTGTATTACTCCTGGTTTACCGATACTACTTGGGACCCCGAAAGAACTATCCTGTGGCTAAAGAAAAATGTGGGAGCCCAGGTTGTAGGGGTGTATCATACGGGTACGGCGCCGAGTTCTTGGCAGGGAAGTCTTAAACGGCTTATTGGGGAAGGAACCCCCGGTATACCCCAGGAAATCCAGACTCCGCCCCTTTCGGGCTCTATGAGCGGCGGGGACCCCTATGTGGGAGCTTTCCAATGGGTTATGGAACTCGTGCCCGGGGAAAGTAAGACGGTAGCGGTGGTTTCTGGGCTGGCGCCCCTCACAAAAAATTCGATGGTAGGTGGTTCTTTTCTCACTGAAGTATCAAGTCTTCTTTCCCCCGACTTCTTACAAAAAATAAACCACCTCGGAACTCCCCAGGGAGCCCAGGAGGAATTAGCCCTGGTTCGGAGTCTCTGGCAACGACGGCTTTTCCGGAACTGGTATGGTGTTACCGGTTCGGGACTTTTTTCATCGTGGCTTAAAACCTTTTTTGGAACCCAGGTATATCAACAGTCTACCGGTATGGTTCGCTCTACCTTCCGGGGGTTTCGGGATGTGGCCCAGGACGTGATGGGCCTGTGTCGCTTTGAACCTGAGAAGGCCCGGAGCCTTCTGGTGGATCTCTGTTCTCATCAATATCTTTCTGGACGCTGTGTCCGACAATGGAATACCGAAGGCGGAGCCCCCGATGAACGGGATTTTCGGGATCTTCCCTTCTGGATTCCCGTTGCCCTTGCTACCTATGAGCGCATATGCCAGGACCCTTCTATCTGGGAAGAACTGGCTCCCTATCTGGATAGCCCCCAGCCAGAAACTTTGCGACACCACGCGATACGTGGAATTACCTATGCCCTTAAATATGGCGAACATGGACTTGTTCTCATGGGAGCCGGGGACTGGAACGATGCCCTTTCGGGACCGGGACCGCAGGGTGGGTCTACGTTCCTCAATATGTTTGCCTATTGGGCATTATCTTTGCTTGAGACAAGTCCCGGTGCCCAAAGGGGCGAAACAGAATTGTACCACCGCTATTCCCTTTCTCTCAAAGAGCATAAAGAACGATTGTATGAAGGGGTGTTGCGGTACTGGAATGGTTCCTGGTTTGACCGGGCCGTGGTAGGATCGGATAGTCCTACCGGTGCCGCACCTGGTACGATTGTGGGAACCACCAATAGAGAAGGAGGGGATAACCGAATATTCCTTTTGCCCCAGGCGTGGTTTACTATCAGTGGAATGGCAGAGCGAAACCCGGAAATAGCCCGCCAGGCCCTTACCAGCATGCTCCGGGAGTTAGAAACAGAGGTAGGTCTATTAAAATGTAAGCCCGGCTATACCGCCTGGGACCCCGCGGCGGGGAACCTTTCTTCTTTAAGCCCGGGTATGGCCGAGAACTTTGCGGTGTATAACCATGCGGCGGCCTTCGCGGTATATGCCCTTTTTAAGGCAGGAATGACCGACGATGCGCTGCGAATTTTCCGGAAGATACTTCCCCTTTACAAGGACTGGCGTAAAACGAGAGCAGAGCCCTATGTTCTGGTTAATTTTTACAACGGCGGCTACTATCCGGAACGCGCTGGCGAAGGGGGAATTCCCTGGTTAACCGGGACGGTCAACTGGGTTGCCCTCTGTTTGTGGGATTACCTTCTTCCCCTCGGCTTATCGGTTGAAGAAGGCTGAGAACGTTTTTTACAACACCCCGCATCCCTATCTCGATGGGGCAGGTTGAAGGAGGGGGGCGACTTCCCTTCTGTGCAGAGAGGGGGACGAGGAAGGGGGGGCGGCACGAGTTCCCTTCTCTGCAGATGGGGGGCGAAGAAACGGGTCCGGTGCTACTCCCCCTTACCAAATATGGGGCAGAGTTCCCCGGCGTAGTGCTTAGGAAGGCCGGGACCCGTCGGTGAACCAGCGGACTACCCCTACTTTGTTTTTCTTTTTGTTGTAAATCATTCCCCCGTTCCAGTATTCCAGGGCGGCGATGAGGCTATTACCCCCATCGTCGCTATCACTGTGGGGCCCCCGATAGCTTGCCAGGGCAAGAAAGGTATCAAAATCTTCTCGATACAGCGCTTCCTGCCGTTTTCGATAGAATTCGTTCCAGGCCTCTAGCTCCTGGAAACCCTCTCCCTCATCTTCAACGATAAACCGGACCCGGTTGCGAAAATCATACCAGACCCGCAGGAGTTTGCTAGGGTCCTTTTTATTCCCATGCTTTATCCCATTTTTTATGATTTCCGACAGTTGCTGTTCTAGCAGATTCCCCTCCAGGTACTGGGGAGGGCATTCCTGCAAGATGATGTGGGTGTATTCCCTGATTTTTGCATAGTCGCTGGGGAATTCTCGATACTTCATCCCCTGGGCATCAAAGAGTTCATTGTATTCGTCCACAATAAGTTTTCGTATAATAAGCTGTTTCATGGTTTGCTCCTTCTGGCTCAACATTATCCCTGCTTCCTCGGCTTCCGTCCTGGGAGAACGTTTTCTTCCTGGCGTTTCCCCCTTTTGTCATGGCCCCCTGCAGATTTCTACCCCTCTTTCTGGTGCTAAAAACAGAGGGAGTCCTGTTCACAGGGAAAGGCCTTTGCCCTTATTACCGTTCCTCGAGGTTAATGGGTAAGGGATAGTTCTGAAAGTTCCTTGGGCACTGGAATTTCTTGTAAAAGGGGGAGTATATTGGCCATGGAAAGGACCTTTCGGGGAGAGCCGCTAATCCCTGAAAAGGTAATAGCCGTTCCACGGTTTTTAACGAGCTGAAGGGTTTTGATGATAGTCCCCACCCCAGAAGAGTCCAGGTATTCCACCCCCGAGAGGTCCAGGTGCAGGGCGGAGGGGCCCTTTTCTACGATGCTTGTAATGGTGGTAAAAAGCCCGGGCGCTGAGTATAGGTCGACCTCGCCTTTTATCTGGAGTATTTTCCCATTTTGAGTAGGCCACTCGTATATTTTGGTTTCCATGGCTACAGGATGACAGAGAAAAATAAAAAGGCCGTGAAAAGTCTATCAAAAAATTATAAAATTAGAGGGGAATGGGCGGAGACGAGGGGCCGGGGAACGAGAACCAGAAACGAAGGGACTGGGAACAAAGACCGGCGGACCTGATATTTTAAAGGAAAATTCACATTTCAATAGCAGTTTTATAAAAAACACCCCCTACACTGTTCCCTATGATGGTAAAGAAAACCTGCCTTTTTATGGTTCGTCCCCATAAACGGTATCCCAATGCCATCAGTACCATAGCCCGGTACTTCATGGCTGTGTCGGCTTCGGACCGTCTTTTAGACGTGGCCGATGAATTACAGCGGCATCCAGACGTACCGGTTCTGGGCGTACTGGATGAACATCAACGGTTCTGCGGGGTTCTTGAGCGGGAACGGCTGTTTACCATGATTGGCAAGCCCTTCGGCCGGGATGTGTTTCAGCGGAGCATCGTGAATGAACTGGTTGCGGAGGTCCCCCTCTTTGATAGCCGGACGGGTATTTATGAGGTGGCCCAACAACTGCAGGCCTTTACCGATACCGCCCGGGATATTCATTACTATGGACTTGTCTCCCATGACGGAGAATTCGAAGGGATTTTTTCTAACATAGACCTTCACGAGTTTCTTTCCCGCATGACCCAGGAAGATATTGAACTGGCCGGTCGTCTCCAGGCCCGGTTGCTTGACCAGAACATGATAGAACGTCCTGATTGTGTTGTCCAGGGATGGTCCCGGCCGGCCAAAGGGGTAGGGGGAGACTTCTATTATGTACAGGAATTGCGGAATGGGAATGTTTTTGCAACCCTCTGTGATGTGTCGGGGAAGGGGGTTGCCGCTTCCCTGGTGGTCTCGCTCCTCTGGGGAATGCTCCGGGCCTACGAATACCGACGGGGCCTACGGGAACTGCTCATCGATTTAAACACGGCCATTGTAAACACCTTCCATCTTGAAAAATACCTCACGGGCTTTTTCTGTTTGTACGAGCCGCAGAAGAAATTTCTGATATACGCCGATATGGGGCACTCCCACAGCATACTCCTGCGGAACAACCACATCGTTCGGGTAAAGAGTAAGCACACCAACCTTCCCATTGGGGTAGACATCTCGATTACTCCCCACCTTTCGGGTATTCTCCTGAAAGAAGGGGATACGCTGTATGTCTATACCGATGGGATAACGGAACAGGAAAACTCGGAGGGGACCGAATTTGGAGAGGACCGGCTGTTCCGTTCTCTCCTTGGTGCCCGGCGGGAACAAAAGTCCGTGTGCGAAGTGGTAAGCCGGGCGGTAGACCAATTCCGGGGAACCGTACCGCAACAGGATGATATGTCTTTGTTGTATTTTGAATACAAAGGAATATAGGAATAGGATGAAAGGGATGCGACGAAATTCGACCTGTTGCTCCTTGCTTCTTGTTAAGAGGGGGTAAGGGGGCCCTCTTTTGTTCCGTTCCTTTTATCCGTGATAGGAGAAAATATCCGGGGCGAGGGTGCCTGGGCCAGAAGATGACCGACCACGACTGAGGTCTCTTTTACGAAGAGGCACTTTGAGGAGAGGCTCCCGCCACATTCCGTTGTCGGGCCAGCAGTATGGTCCGCTGCAAGAGTCCCGCCCCCCACATGGTGGTTCGATTCCTTCCCCGCTGTTTTGATTGATACAGGGCCTTATCCGCCCGAGCGATGATTTCTTCCGGGGTAAGGTTGCTGGCTGGTTCGTATTCTACGGCCCCTACACTGATGGTCACCGAGGGGAGGGGAGGATCCCAGGGAATCTGGGTTTTTGCGACCTTCTGGCGCAGCCGTTCTGCCACAAGCCAGGCCCCTGCCCGGTCTGTTTCGGGAAGGAGCACCGTAAATTCTTCGCCCCCAAAACGGGCGGGAATGTCCTGAACTCGAAGGCTCTCGCGGATAGTCAGGGCTATGGCTTCCAGCACCCGATCTCCGGCCAGATGTCCATAGGTATCGTTAAAGCTTTTAAAACGATCCACATCCATTATGATGAGAGAAAAGGGGATATGGAGCCGGTGGGACCGGGCGATTTCATCCTGGAGGCGCAATCGGAAATATCCATGGTTATACAGTCCCGTCTTAAGGTCCCGCACGGAGTGTTCATAATTCAATAGGTTTTGAATTGCCTGGGAACAAAAGGCCATGAGTCGGTCCAGGTATAAAAGTTCCTGGGGACTGTATTGGTCTTCTAGTAACTTATTGCCGACAAGGATAAGCCCATAGAGCCCCGAGGGCCCAATGATAGGAATAACGATGGCTGGTTCATAGGCCCTGAGGGGGGCGGTGGCCACTTCATTCTGAAGCTGAAACTCGAAAAGCTCAAAACTAATAGGCCGCGGATACTGTTTAAAAAAGGTTTCAAAGACCGAAAGATTGGGCAGGGCGATGCGAACATCGAAGGGACGGAAATTCTTGTACCCCTTTACAATAAGGTCCTGGTGGGTTGTGGAGGGTTTCCAGAGAAAAATCATAAAACTGGGCAGGAATTTATCCGAAATGAGTTTTACCGTAGTTTCTAGAACCGTATCGATGGAGGGCTGAGTAAAAATTTCCCGGGCTCCCCGCAGGACGTCTTCGTAATCCTTAATTTCAGCCTTAAGGGTATCAATATAGGTGAAAACCCCAATTTCTTCTAAGAGGCTGTAATTGGAAAGAACCTTAGGATTCCTTAAAAAATCTTCCTGCCGGGTCATGGAACTCCCTCAGGTCGTAGAGTAGTTGTCACAGATTTCTTTCCGCCACTGAGGACGGGAATCCTTATCTTCCCACTGGATAATCTTTTTTATGGTGAATTTGGTGGTATTCGTTGGCTCAGGATAGTGGACAATCCCAAATCTCCCCCCGCCGATGTAGCTTAGCACGTCTCCTTCAGAGAGGAACTCCATGGAGCGAAGCCGTTCCATGACGCAATCAAAATGAACGGGGACCCCGGTTTCTCGGTCTGCGAGGGCGGCCATAATGTCCTGAATAGGCTTACCACAGTAGGGACACTCAAAACGAGGCAGTTTTGCCTGACCCAGGCGAGGAGGTATCCATTGGGGGCGTTCTACGAGGGTTCCCCGTTGTTTATCATAGCGAATCTTATCTGGTTGTTTGGCAGAAACCGGAGCTTCGGTGGTTTTAGGGTTTTGCTTATTTTTTTGTTTTTGTTTTTTCCGATGATTCCACGGTCGGTTATGATCGTTCATGGTCTTCTCCTTGGTCAGGCAGGGCCATTAATTCCTCGGTCAGTACCTGGGCTATCCTCTGTATGGCATATGCTACATATCGTTCATCGTTAATAAGCCGTTTCAGTTCCTCTATTGAATGCCGCTGGTACTGCTGTCGCTGTTGTATTTCTATCATACACACTCCGTAAAGGCCCCGACAAGATGGTGAATCGCCTGTCCCTGAATAAAGAGTACATCAAACCGTACATTCATACGGTTATATTGTCGATGGCTGTCCAGAAAAACGTTAGCCGTTTTAATGATCCGTTCTTGTTTTTTATGGTTGATAGAATACTCAAGGTCCTCTTCTCCATAGCAATCCCAATTTTTCACTTCTGCGAAAACGATAGTATCTTCTTGTAATGCAATAATATCTATCTCTCCCGAGATAGAGCGAAAATTCCGTTCGAGAATTTGATAGCCCCTTTTTTCAAGAAACCGAGCGGCCAGATCTTCTCCCTGTTTCCCTTTTTGCTTGTTTTTCATACAAGGTTTTCGATTTCCTTTGGATTGATGGCCCGAACGATGAAAAGGCTCTTTTCGGTTAAAAGATCCAGCACTTCTCCTTCGTTCCCTTTATATGCTTTGCCAAATTCATCGATCAAGATTTGTAGTTTAGGACGCAGGGGCGCATCGCCATGGACATCGATGACCCGGGCTAAGGCGCCATTGTTGATAAGTACCAGGGAGCCTATAGGATAGATCCCCATGGTCTTGATAAAGGCTTTCAGTACCTCTGGATCGAAGCGGCGACCATTATCGGAAAGAAGATTCTTCATGGCCTGATACCCAATCATGGAGTTGCGGTAGGGTTTCTCGCTTACCATGGCTTCAAAGGCATCGCAAACGCTCACGATACGGGCCCCTATGTCGATAGCTTCGCCGGAAAGTCGCCGGGGGTAGCCTTCTCCATCCCATCGTTCGTGGTGCTGCAGGGCAATGCGACCAACCTCTTCGGAGTAAAGCAATTCTTTTACGATGATTTTATACCCATATAGGGGATGTACCTGAATTCGCTGAAGCTCCTGAGTGGTTAGATTTTCCTTTTTTTCAAGGATTTCTCGAGGAACCCGGAGCATCCCGATATCATGGAGTAAGGCACCGGTAGTGATGGTAAGAATCTTTACATTCGGAATTTTCATTTCTTCCGCGATCATCGCCGCAAGAATGGCCGTGTTTACTGAGCTTTTTGCCAGGGAGGCACTTGTTATTTCTCCCGCTAGAATGTAGGTAACCACCTGATCGCTGTTTTCTCGAACCAGTTCTAAGAGACGATCGGTAATCGTATCGATACTCCGATTGTTTACCGATAGGCCCTGGGCGATAGTTTCGAAAATGTCTGAGAGTTTTTCAATAAGATTGGTGTATGTTTTATAGGCCCCGGACCGTTCGAGTACTTCGGGTAAACTCAGAATTTGTCGTTTTGCTGAAGAAAGCTCTTCTTTTGCTTGTGGGGATGAAAGTGTCCCTTCATCTGGGGTTTTTGCCGTTCCTCTCGAGGGTGCCGCTTCTTCTTTTTCTTGCGGGGGAACTAGAATGTCGCCATTGGTGTATACGGCATCAATGCCCCAGGCTTTAAGCCGTTCCAACTCTTTTGGTTTTACCGGAACACCGGCGGCTACAAACAGGTGGTTATCCTGAATGTAGACCGGTTCTGTAAAAACGATACCCGGATTCAGCTGACTGAGCGGTACTTTTTTCATAGACCTTCCTCTTTCCGTTTAATGTATGCCAGAATTCGGGCCACCGCCTCCCAGCACCAGGAGGGGATGTAGGAACCAATGGGGGCAGACTCCTCCAGAAGCTGGGCAAGGGTAGCGTCCTCTACGATAGTAATACCCCATTCTTGCGCAATCCGAAGCAGGTATTCCGCCTGTTTCCCCTTTGCCTGGGCTACAACTCGAGGTGCATAGTCTCCGGTTTTATAGGAAAGGGCAGAGGCCAGCTTTTTTTTCATAGTTCCAGGAGGTCCTCCAATTCTGGGAAGAGTCCCTCTTCCTGAGGGATGGGCTTATAGGTGACTTCCTGCGTAAATGGCGCAAGGATGGCCTGGATACCTTTAGTATCGGATGGGTAGGGGCGGGACATTACAAGGGCCCGCCATTGGTTTGAGCTTCCCTGGCTGAATACAAAGACAAAGCGAAAACGGGGTATATCGGTTACATCTATCGTAAAACTCTGGAGAAGAGGAGGATTGTTAGGGGCGGTGCTGAAAAGGAAGCGCAGGGTACCGCTGACCCCTTCTTCTGGGGTAAGGGGAAGGATAAGCCATTCCCGCCCTGTTTTTGAGGGAATTCGGTTAAAAAAGTTCCAGGAAGGGAGGGAGGAAACAAAAAGAGAAGAAAGCAGTCCCCCCGGTTCCTGCGAAGAAAAAGAAGGTCCCCCTACCAGAGGGTCACACAGTTCCTGAATTTTTTGTAACAGGAACCTGGCAGGAGCTTCTTCTTCACTTTTTTCTTCCGATTGGGGAGGATTCTTTTCATTAAAAGATTGGTTTTCGTTCTGAGAAAAGGTAGAGGCCCCATCGTCTGGGTGGCCCCCATCGGGGTCGAGGGATTCTACGGCTTGGGATGGGTTAGGAGAAGAACTCGTCTTCACGGGAAAATATCCCCCTTGTTCTTCTTTTGTGGAAGGCAGGGTAGGGAAAAGCTCCGAAAGAGTCCGAGAAACAAAGTTGATGGAGAGGTGTACCCCCTTAGCCAGCGCAAGGGTGTGTAACCAGGCCGCTCCCTCCCGTTGGTTGATGGGATAGGGGAGGCTCGAAGCGCGAAGGGATTGGATTATCTCCTTTTTAAAAGGAAGCTGAAGTAATGTGAGAAACTGGACAATCCTCCGGGAGAGAGTATCAGCGGGAAGCCCAACTGATTCCAATATCTTTTCGGGAGAAAAGGTTCGAAGGGAAAGAGAAAAAACAGAACCCCCTCCCTCTTTTTTTTCAGGAGCAGGGCTCTTTACTGGGGAATGGAATGATTCTGTCGGGTCCACCGGTGCGGGATGTCGCTTTCCTGCCTGAACTCTGTCAGGCCCCGCAGGCGGCAGGGGCCCTGTTTTCATACTATCCTATGCTTGAACTTCTTCCCGGGCTGCTTCGTCGCTCTTCTTGGAAATAAGCTCCTTAATCTTAGAGGCCTTTCCAATTTTCTCGCGAATATAGTACAGCTTCGCCCGCCGAACCTTACCGGGTCTCATGACTTCGATCTTAACAATCCGGGGCGAATGAAGGGGGAATACCCGTTCCACCCCAACGCCGTAGGAATTTTTCCGAACCGTAAAGGTTTTTCCTACCCCGGAGTTTTTCATGCAAATAACAAGCCCTTCGTAGGCCTGGACCCGCTCGGTTTTTCCTTCCACGATTTTAAAGTGGACCCGGACCGTATCTCCTACTTTGAATTGATCCACCTCTTCCTTCATTTGTGATGCCTGGATAGCCCTAATCTCGTTCATCTGTGTCCCCTTAATTCTTCTCTGCGATATAAGAGAAGGACTACTCTCCCTTTCGCAGTTTTTCTATTAACGCTTTCACTTCTCCGTCGAAGACCCCCTCTTTAAGGCCCCGCTCAATCAGATCGGGCCGGACCGTAAGGGTCTTACGAACCCGTTGTTCCAGTCTCCATCGACGGATCTGTTCATGGTGTCCTGAAAGGAGCACCTCTGGAACTCGCATCATATCATAAACTTCTGGCCTTGTATACTGGGGGTATTCTAAAAGGCCTCCAGAAAAACTTTCTTCTTCCAGCGATTCCCGCGAAATGACCCCCTCTACCAATCGATAGGTGGCGTCAATAAGAACGAGGGCTGCCACTTCACCGGAAGATAGTACATAGTCCCCGATAGAAAGTTCTTCATCCACGTAGGCATCGATAATCCGCTGATCGATACCTTCGTACCTTCCACAAATAAGCACCAGCTCTTTCTTTTGCGCAAGCCCCCGGGCCTTTTCCTGGGTAAGGAGCTTCCCCGAGGGAGAAAGGTATATCACATAGGGAGCCGAACCCTGAGGTGCCTCTTCGCTCTCTGGCGCCCCTTCTGGGATTTGCCTTTGCCACCGGGGAACTACCCCTGCCGCCTGGAGGGCCCTTCCCAGGGGCTCGGGAAGCATGAGCATCCCCGCCCCACCCCCATAGGGAGCATCATCGCATTTATGATGTTTATCCAGCGCAAAATCTCGAATGTTAATGGTTCGGTAACCAATATGGCCCCGCTCCACCGCCTTTGCCATGATGGAGGTGGCAAAGAAGGCCTGGATAATTTCCGGGAAAAGGGTAAGAACGGTGTATTTCACTCTAAAATCCACCTTTCTTTAAGGACCGCAAACCCCTTTTCCACTTCAATGGCTCCAAAAAACTCATTCCGGAAGGGAACCAGTTTATAAGAACCATCGGCACAATGAATTTCCACAAGTTGACCGCCTCCGCCCTCTACCACGTCGGCGATGGTCCCAACCACCTCTCCTTCTGGTGTCGGGCTATATACGGTAAGGCCCCGCAGGTCTTCAATGTAATATTCATCCTTCCGGAGGGGAGCCGCCTCTTCTCGTCGGACAATCAGCTCTGCACCTTGCAATAAACGGGCCGCTTCAGGGCTATCCACCCCTTTCAGCTTTATAAGGAAGGCTTTCCCCGCTTTTTGGGTGCCCTCTACCTCAAACAGGAGCTCTTTTTCGCCCCGACGCAACACTATCCGTGAAAGCTTCTTTATATGGGCCGTTTCACCCGAAAAAAGCTGGAGTCGTATATAGCCACGTACACCATAGGGGGCCCCGATGATACCGGTAATAAACCGATCTACCACCCGGGCTCCTTATTAATCGAGAATTTCCAGTACTGTTCGCTTCCCGGAAGAGACCGTGGCAGCCTGGAGGATAGTCCGAATTGCTTTGGCGATGCGCCCTTGCTTACCGATGACCTTACCAATATCTTCTGGCGCCACTTTTAATTCTAGAATGGTGGACTTTTCTCCTTCTACAACCTTTACCTGGACAGCCTGAGGATTGTCAACCAGAGATTTCGCAATGTACTCAACGAGATCCTTTTCCATAATAGCTTCTCCCTTGATTTATTTAGAAGGTGAAATGGGCATTGTTCAGGATCTTCCGTACCGTATCGGTGGGAATAGCTCCTTTCTGCAGCCAGGAACGGACCTTTTCACTATCAAAGTGAATTTGGGATCCTTCCGCAGCGATGGGATGGTAATACCCTACCTCATCGATGGTTGCTCCATCCCGGGGAGCACGAGAATCCATTACCACGATCCGATAACAGGGACGCTTTTTGGTACCAAACTTCTTTAGTCGTATCCGTACGCTCAAGGGTTTCCTCCTCGAAATCAATTCCCTAAGGGAAGGCCCGGACAATGAATCCACCGATTCCGGAGTCGGGCTTTTCTCCGAAACCTGTTTGCGCTTGTAGTAAAGGGGCGCGTAAGCTTACTATGTACCAGAAAGAACCTGTTTCGTCAAGGGAAGAAAGGGGCGTTCTGTAAACAGACATGGTATCCCCCTGGGCCTACCCCAATCCAACAGATAGGGGTAGGCGGAGGTGTTCCCAAGCCCCTCTAGAGAAGGGGCTCTCCCCATTTTTATCCCCTTCCGCCAAGACGGGAAAGGAGCGACTGGGCCGCCTGGGGATTCTTACTCATCTTTGCCATTTTTTTCATCATGGTCCGCATCTTTTCGAATTTCTTCAGTAAACGGGCCACCTCTGCCACGGAGGTGCCCGACCCGCGGGCAATGCGGGCCCGGCGAGAGGGTCCGATAATAAGATAGTTGGCCCGTTCCTGCTTGGTCATGGAACAGATAATGGCCTCTTCTATCTTAAGCTCCGCCGTGTTAAGATCTTCTTCGTTTATTTGGCCCGCCATCCCCGGCAGGAGTTCCAGCATCGACTTAAGGGAACCCATCTTCTTTACCGATCGAATTTGATCCAGCCAGTCCTGCAGGGTAAACTCCTCTTTTTCCATTTTTTTCTGGAGTCTGGCGGCCTCTTCCTGGCTCACCACCTGCTGGGCCTTTTCTACAAGGCTTACCACGTCGCCCATACCTAAAATGCGGCTTGCCATCCGATCGGGATAGAAGGGTTCCAGATCCTCCGGTTTTTCACCCACCCCCACGAATTTGAGGGGCTTGCCGGTGATGGTTTTAAGGGAAAGGGCGGCACCCCCTCGGGTGTCAGAATCGAATTTGGTAAGGATGACCCCCGAAAGGCCAATCTGTTCATCAAAGGCTTTGGCGATGTCTACCGCCGATTGGCCGGTCATAGCGTCGGCCACGAGGAGTAATTCGTCCGGTTGAGCCACGTCCCGGAGCCGCTTAAGTTCGGCCATCATGGCCTCATCGATTTGCAGGCGGCCGGTGGTATCCACAATGATCGTGTTGATCAGGTTTTTCTTAGCCCAGGCGAGGGCCCCCTGATATACCCTTACCGGATCGGTGGCGCCACTTTCTTTATACACGGGAACACCGATTTTCTCACCCAGGACTGAAAGCTGTTCTACCGCCGCAGGTCGCACCAGGTCGGCCGCCACGAGGAGGATCTTACGGCCTTCTTTTTTAAGCCGCAGGGCTAGCTTGGCCGCCGTGGTAGTTTTACCGGACCCCTGGAGCCCCATCATAAGGATGACCGATATCGCATCGGGCCCCTTCAGATGAAGGTCCTGTTTCTGATCCCCTAAGAAGGACACCAGCTTATCATGGACTATCTTGATAAACTGTTGCCCCGGCTCCACCGACCGAAGAACCCGTTCGCCCTTTGCTTCTTCGATGGTACTGTTGACAAAACGCCGCACCACCCGGATGTTTACATCCGCTTCTAGCAGGGCCATCTTAATGGCTTCTACCGCATCTTCAATATTCTTTTCGGTAATCGTAGCTTTCCCTGCGATGGTGCGCAGGGCATCCTGTACCTTCTGGGTGATTTTCTCGAACATGGCTTACCCCAGATCTTTGATAAAGGTGTGGAGAAAGTCTAGGGGCCCGATTTCCCGATTCAGGATACGGTACACCCCTTGAGAGATGGGCATTTTCAGCTTGTACTGTTCTGCGAGCTGATATACATACTTGGCGGCCACCACCCCTTCAGGAAGATAACCGATTTCTCCGATCCGCTCAATGATATCATCAATAGAAGTGAAAGAGGCAAGGATATCCTTTTCGATAATTTCCCGCCCAAAGCGCCGGTTTCGTCCAAAGATAGAACGACAGGTTACATCCAGGTCTCCCACACCGGAAATGCTGGTAAAGGTTTCCGGATGGGTGGCCCCCATGGCCCGACCTAACAGCTGGATCTCGTTAAGCCCCGCCGCAAGGAGGAGTGATTCGGTCCCATCCCCAAACATGTCTTCGATATCTTTTTTGCACGCCTCCGTTTTAAGAGCATCAAGCATGCCAAAGGCGATGGCGACTACGTTTTTAGAGGCCGCTGCTACCTGGACCCCCTTTACATCAAAAGAAGAAAACACCAGGAGTCGATTGGTGCGCAGGAGGTCCCGGAAGCGAATCGAGTGTTTAGCGCTTTCGCTTGCCGCAATGAGGCCCGTGATTTTCCCGCGGGACACCTCTTCGGCATGGCTTGGACCGGCAATGTATACCAGGGAATGTTTGTAAAAGCCAGGGAGATAGTCCTCCAGGGTCTCCAGGATAAGCCGGGGCCCCTTTTTCGTGGGAATGAACCCCTTGGTAATGACCCCAATGGTGGTCTGGCCCTCCATGATTGAAGGAACCGAAAGAATTTTCTTTACCGTATCTAACAGGTAGAGCGAGGGGGCCGCCAGAATAAGGAACTCCTTCCCGTTAGCCACGGCTTCCGCATCCGTCGACGCCCGCAGGTTTTCGGGCAGGCGTACCTCGGGGAGAAAACGGCGGTTCTCGTGCAGTTGGTTAATGTCCTCGGCGGTGCTTTCTTCATGGCTCCAGATATCTACGGGGATACCCTTTTCGGCGATCACCTTGGCTACCGCCGTTCCCCAGGCTCCCGCTCCTAAAATACCGACGTTCGTGGTCATGGTGTTTCCTCTATCAAGTGTTCAAAGAGATCAACCCGCTCCTGAATGAGCGAAATTCCCGACTCCCAGAAAGAGGGGTCTTCTATGGTAAAGCCGGCTGCCTTTCCTACCGCTTCTGCCGGTGCCTGACCGGTAAGCCGCAGGAGTTTCCGGTAGGTTTCCGCAAATGATGGCCCTTCTTTCTGGAACCGTCGATACAGGCCATAGGCAAAGAGTTGCCCAAAGGCGTAGGGAAAGTTGTAGAATCCCAGGGCCTGGCTATAGTAGTGGCTCTTCACGGCCCACATGTAGGGATGAAGAAAATCCGGGTCGAGCCCTTCCCCGTAGGTTGCCTTTTGGGCTTCCAGCATAAGGGAACACAGTTCTTCCGGACTCAATTCTGCTCCAGCCCGTTTTTCAAAGAGGGCCCGTTCAAAATAAAAGCGACTCAGAATGTCTACCAGGACCTGGCAGGCATCTTTTAAGCTGCTTTCAATAAGAAAGAGTTGTTCTTCTTTGCTCGCCCTTTCCAGGGCCTTTTCAAGGATAAGGGTTTCCGCAAAGGTGCTGGCCGTCTCTGCCAATGTCATGGGATAGGCCGTTAAGGTCCGGGGGAGGTCTTTGATGACCTCGTGATGCCAGGCATGTCCCAGCTCGTGGGCCACGGTGCTCACCGAATCAAAGGACCCTTCGAAGTTGCACAGAATCCGGGACTCCCCTGGCAGGGGAAAATCGGTACAGTAGGCGCCGCCGATCTTGCCTTCCCGAACTTCCGCATCAATCCAGTGGCGGGTAAAGGCGGCCCGGGCAAAATCCCCCATTGTGGGGTCGAAGGCTTCGAAGGAACGACAGATAAATTCCTCCGCCTCTTTCCAGTCCCAGTGCTTGTGGCTCTTTCCCACCGGCGCAAAGAGGTCGAAGAAGGCGCACCGCCCTACACCAAGGGCCCGGGCCTTCAGGGCTAGGTAACGCCGAAACAGCGGAAGAGAGCTTTCGATGGTGCTGATCAGCGCTTCCAGGGTTTTCATGCTGATCCGGGACTGGAAGGCCGCTTTTTCGATGGGCGATTTCCACCCCCGTCGGGAGTCCACGGAAATAGCAAAGCCCTTTACCCCATTCAGGGAAGCCGCCAGGGGGATTTCCATCGATTTCCAGGCCTCTAGCTCTGCTTCGTATGCCCGTTTCCGTACCGATCGATCGGGATGAAAGGCCAGATTCCGCAGGGCCACCACGGTTTTTTTCTCCCCCGTGGTAGCATCCCAGACCACCGAAAGGTTCGAAGAAATAGCCTCCTGGAGGCGGCTCCAGGCATCGGCCCCGGAACGACAGAGATCGTTGGCCAGGTCCTCCAGGTCCACGCTCATCTGGTGACGGGCCTTTATGAAGGATTCTTCTATGAAAAAGCGATAGGGCTCAAGTTCGGGGTGTTCCAGGAGGGAACGCAGGAGAACTTCCTTTTCTGCGAGACGGCTCCGTAACAGGACCGCCGCCTTTCCCAGGGGAAGCGAAAGGGCTTCGATGTCATTGATTTCTTTGAGGGCCCGGGTGTTTTTGGTATCCGCTGTGTAGATTGCGGACGCGTAGGCTTCCAGGTTTTCCGCCAGATCCCCGCACCGTTCATAGGCATGGAACAGTTCCAGTACGGCCCTTACCACTTCGTTCTCAGAAGAAGGTTCTGCCCCGTCAGGCAGAGGTTTGCTCAGCAGGAGTAACAGCTTTTCTGTTTCTTCTTTAAGATGAATCTTGTCCTGCTGATACCGGGGACTATCAAAATTGTCGTAAATAGGAGATAAGTCCCACCGGGGAAGTTTATTAGAACCACCGGGCATTGCCGTCCTCCCAGGGATGAATTTCTTCGGGCTCAAAGAATAGCTTGATTTCCCGCTCCGCCGCTTCAGGAGAATCTGAGGCGTGGACGATATTGAGTCGGGTCTGATACGCATAGTCCCCCCGGATGGTTCCCGGCAGGGCCGCGGTGACATCGGTGGGACCCACCAGGCGCCGTACCGTAGCGATAACCCCTTCTCCTTCGATGATAAGGGCAATCACGGGACCTGACGTAGTGTAGGCGATCAATTTTTCGTAAAAAGGTTTGCCCTCATGTTCTTTATAGTGGGTTTTTACCAATTCTTCGCTTAGCTGCATCATTTTCAGGGCGATAATTTTAAGGCCCTTCCGTTCAAAACGGTGCAGGACCTCTCCGACGATTCGACGTTGTAAGACGCCCGGTTTGAGCATCACAAAGGTGCGTTCCATAATAGGCTACTATAGCAAGATTTCTCTAGGTGTGCTATAGGGGCCCTTTGGCAGGGCCTCTCGTTCCGGGATATATACCCCGGAACTCCCCCTGGTGCCCTGCTTCTACCTTCTACGCGAGGGCGCCGGTTCCGGCTCCGGCCTCAGTTTCAGCTTTTCTGCCCCTCTCTTTGTTACCATTCGATACCAATGGCCCGGCGCAGCCGCTGAATCGTTTGACGGGCGATGGCCCGGGCTTTCTCTGCCCCTTCGGCAAGGATCCGATCTAGCTCAGCGGGATTTGCCATGTAGGCTTCGTACCGTTCCCGAATGGGGGTCAGTTCCCGGTTCATGACCTGGAAAAGGGCTTCTTTGGCTTCGCCCCAGCCCATGCCACCCGCCCGGTATCGCTGGGCAAGCTGGGCCTGTTCTTCCGCCGTGGCAAAGAGCTTGTACAGGGCAAAGATCTGGCACTTGTCGGGATCCTTCGGTTCTTCTACGGTCTGGGAATTGGTCACGATCCGCATGATCAGCTTTCGTAGCTGTTTTTCCGGAACAAAGAGGGGAATGGTGTTGTTGTAGCTCTTACTCATCTTGCGGCCATCTAAGCCGGGGACCACCGCCACTTCTTCCTGGATAAGAGCCTGAGGAATGACCAGCAGGTCCTTCTTGTAGTTGTAATTCAGGGCCTGGGCGATATCCTGGGCCATTTCTACGTGCTGGACCTGGTCTTTCCCCACCGGAACCACGTGGGTATCAAACAGGAGAATATCCGCCGCCATAAGGACGGGGTAGGTGTACAGGCCCATGTTGATACCCGCATCGGGATCTTCCCCTTTTTCAAGGTTAGCCTGGACCGCCGCCTTGTAGGCATGGGCCCGGTTCATTAGTCCCTTGGCGGTAAAGCACATCAAGATGGTGGAAAGCTCAAAGGTTTCAGGAATAGAACTTTGTCGATAGAAGATTACCCGATTGGGATCGAGCCCCGCGGCGAGCCAGCTGGCTGCCACGCTGCGGATGTTCTGCACCAGTTCGTCCCGATTTTTTACGGTATTTAAGGCGTGATAATCGGCGATAAAATACCGGGCTTCATAGGTTTCTGCAAGACGAAGGGCCGGTTTGATGGCTCCAAAGTAATTTCCAATATGGACATCGCCGGTCGGTTTGATGCCCGTAAGGGATACCTTTGACATGGGCTGCTCCTGGTTTAGTGATAAAGTCGTGCTTGTAGGCCCCCTTATTGTACTGGTTTTGGGCAGCCGCGGCAAGGAATGATAGGGTCTTCTTTTCCTTCGAACTCAGAAAAAGGATAATCTCCGCACCTTTGAGTAAAACTGTCACCCTTCTAAAAACGGACTATTTTTGCATGATCGGGCCTTTCAACAAATCGCGGGGCCCCTTTCCTTTTTCACTTTTCCCCGATCCATGAGAAACAGAAAATAGGACCCCGCTTTATTGTAACTGCTGCGAAGAATTTTCGGAAAGATTTATCTATAGAGAGGCCCCAGGGTCTTACATGCCCGATAGTCGGCTCCTTCACTATCCATCCCAAAGGCCTTCCAATAGGTGGGACGGAAAATGTGATCTTCTTCCACATTGTGCATACATACAGGAATCCGGAGCATGGATGCCAGCGTAATAAGGTCTGCCCCAATGTGGCCATAACTTATGGCCCCATGGTTAGCGCCCCATGCGGCCATCACGGAATAAACATCCGTAAAGGGGCCTTTGCCCGTTAATCGAGGGACGAACCATGTGGTAGGCCAGGTCTCGTTGGTTCGTTTGTCCAGCTTATCGTGAACTTCCGCGGGAAGTGTGGCGGTAACCCCTTCAGCAATCTGAAGAACCGGACCCAACCCTTTAACCAGGTTTATCCGACTCATGGTAACAGGCATGCCCCCTTCGGTAAGAAAGTCTGATGAATATCCGCCGCCCCGAAAATAGCCAAGGTCCGCATAACGCCACAGAGTTGCATCAAGGCAGGCCTTTGCTTCTTCGGCAGTTACTTGCCAGTATGGTTTTATGGCCGGTTTTCCGTCCTTTTGTTGTTTGCCCGTGCCGTCAAGGCAGGTGGCCCCTGAATTAATAAGATGGATAAAGCCCCCTTCTGTCACTCCTTGAGGCTTCCATCCGGTGACCCGTTGCACCGCCTGGGGATTCCAGTAGGTTCGAACATCGGAAAAAATCTGGGCGGTTCCAGTAAGAAGATGTCCAAAAAGCATGGCGACACCATTGAGAGCATCATTTTCAGTAGCCACAAGGTAGGGCTGTCGAATGCCAGTCCAATCGAAAGAGGAGTTTAGGATGGTTTCCAGGAAGTCCCCATTGGGAAAGTGATCAGTCCATTGTCTTTGCCCCTGGAATCCGGCAAGAATTGCATTATGCCCCAGGGCCTCTTCTGAAAAACCAAGGGCCCTCAACTGGGGGTTCCCCACCATAAGGTCCCGGACAATCATGGCCATCTTAATGCTTGTTTCCCATACCTGATCTTTCCGGGTTCGGCTATGTTGTTTTTCTGGGGGATTAATGTCACTACCTTCATGACAATAGGTTTTGACCCATTGGAGAGCGTGTTGAAATTCCTCCTTTGAATAAATCCCTTCGTTTATTCGCCGGACCAATTCGCTCATATCTACGTATTCGTTTCGCATCCCCAGGTAGGTCTGGAAAAAATCGGGATCCACGATAGAACCGGCAATTCCCATGGAAACGGAACCTACCGAAAGATAACTTTTTCCCCGCATCCATGCCACCGCAAGGGCTGCTCGGGCAAAGCGAAGAATTTTTTCTGCCACGTCAGGAGGAATCTTGTCCGTATCCGTGAGGTCCTGTACATCATGTCCGTAAATACCAAAGGCGGGTAATCCTTTCTGATTATGGGCCGCGAGAACCGCTGCTAGATATACTGCTCCTGGACGGTCGGTTCCGTTGAATCCCCACACGGCTTTGATGGTCAGGGGATCCATATCCATTGTTTCAGACCCATAGCACCAGCAAGGGGTTACCGTGAGGGTGATGGCCACGTTTTCTCTACTGAATTTAGCCGCACAGGCTGCTGCCTCTGCTACTCCCCCGATGGTGGTATCGGCGATAACGCATTCTACGGGCATCCCGTTGGGATGGCGTAGATTATCCTGAATGAGGCGAGCGGCTGCTCGGGCCATTCCCATGGTGACTGTTTCAAGGGATTCTCGCACCCCTCCCATCCGGCCATCGATGGTGGGACGAATCCCTATCTTAGGGGGCTCCCCTTGGTATCGATATACCGGTTGTTGGATCTCAAAATCTTTGTTCATAGCGCTACCTCCTTAGCGTATGGTGTATAGTCCTTCATCTGGACAGGTATAGAAATGTGTGGGGGCTCCCGGATGTCCCTTGGGAGGGAGGGGTCCTTTGGGAAGAGATCCTGGGCCGGATCCGTTTCCCCTTCGACCCGTTGTAGTAAACGTCGAACCGCTACTTTTGCAATTTCCTGGACATTTTGGTGGGCGGTGGCAATGCAATGAGGGAAGAAAGGAATGTAAGGACTTTCATCAAAGGCCACGATTGGTACCGGTTGGGAAAGAGGGAAATCCAGTAACTGCCGTTGTATTCCTATATGCACCAGAAGATTAACCGCAAAGATACCATCAAAATAGAGACCTTCTTGTCGAAGTTCAGTCATCCGTTTGTATCCGTCCTGGATTTCCATGCCACCGAGTCGATATAGCCGAGGGTCTTGAGATATCCCCGCTTCTGTTAGGGCCTTCTGAAATCCCGCAAATCGATCTCGAGCGGGAGATAGATCGAGGGTTCCCCCCACAAAAGCAATATGCTTACACCTCCGCTGAATCAGACGGCGAGTTAATTCCCAGGCACCGGTAATATTATCGGAAACCACCCCTTCCAGAGGGAGACCTTCCACGTATCGGTCTACGAGAATAAGCGGTGGTCCGGCCTCGACAAAATCCCGTAGATACTCAGTCTTTTTGCCTGCCGGGATAAGAATGATCCCATCTACCCGCCGTTCTGCAAATAGGGAAAGCCGTTGGGCTTCAATATCAGAATCATTGGAAGAAGAGGCTATCAAAAGACTATAGCCTCTATCCTGCAGTTCCTGCTCAATTACCTCTGCCAATTCCATAAAGAAATCATTGGTAAGTTCTGGAGCGATAATACCAATAGTACGGGAAGAACGGGTCTTAAGACTTCGGGCAATAGGATTGGGTCGATATCCCAGTTCTTCGATAGTACGAAGGACCTTCTGGCGGGTCTCCTCTCGAACAAGATGACTCGTGTGGTCGTTCAGTACCCGGGATACGGTGGCGACTGAGACCCCTGCCTTACGGGCTACTAATTTTACCGTTACTGAATCGTTACTACTCATAGTATGTAATCGATTACATTTCTTAATGTGTATTATCCTATGGGAATTCGTTGGTGTCAAGAAAAATGTGTGGCATATTTGTTCTGTAAACAGCCATGGTACCCCCTTGGGGTACGTGCCCCATTGGCCTGGTTCGGTTTGGAACTACGGGCACTCTTTCCCTTATGACAGGAAACACAAAAATTCCCCGATTTAATTTTTTTGTTTTACAATATACGTCATGAAGCGTTTTTATACCTGTGCGGTGGTAGATGATGAACCAGAAATCCGGGAAGGAATGAGTAATCTGGTTCCCTGGGAGGACCTGGGGTTTCGCTGGGTAGGGGCCTGGGACAATGGGAAAGAAGCCCTGGAGATGCTCGAGAAAGAACCGGTTGATGTTCTTATTACCGATATTAATATGCCCTTTATGGATGGACTTGCCTTAAGCGAGCAGGTTCTTACTCGATATCCGGGGACTAAGATTCTTATCATTTCTGGTTATGATGAATTTGAATATGCCCGTCGGGCCTTGCAGCTACAGGTTCATGATTACATTGTAAAACCTATTACCCTTAAAGAGTTTAAACAAACCCTTGAAAAACTTAGAGATTTCCTTGATGCAGAACGGAGCCAGAAAGAAGAATATAGCAAGCTACGACAACAGCTTGCCGAAAGTCTTCCGCTCTTAAAAGAACGATATCTAGCTCAATTGTTTACAGCCGTACCGGACCTTCAGGAACTTCAGGAACGATTCCACTATTTTTCCATTTCCTTACCCTTGCAGGGGATGGTGTATCTTCTCTTGATGATCGATACCTGTTCTGTTCTTCAGGGAGAAACGCTGGATCTAACTATTCTCTCTCTTCGTAATGAAATTACTCTGAGGGGAGGAGAATCTCTTTTGCATGATGAGGGATACCTCGTGGGTATTTTCTGGGAAGAAACGGTGAATACGTTGTACGGCAAGGCCTTTTCAATTGCAGAGATTTGCCTTCAACGATTTCAAGAACATGCATTAGGTCCTATCGTGGTGTGCCTTAGTGAGGTTATTCGGACAATACATCAATTTCCCGACCAATATCGGATAACTCGCCGAATTCTGCAAAGTCATGTGCTTCGAGGAGAAGGAGGAATTGTTCTCGTACGAAATGAAATTTCGCAAGAAAATACCCAAACGCTTGAGCCCTTCAGGCAAACCCTGGATCTTTTGGAACGAGGGTTAACGTTGATTCAACCTGTTTTGATATCAAAGGCCATCGATGAACTAGTCTCGAAGGTTGTGTTGTATGAGCTATCCCCTCATGGTTTTCATCTTTTGCTTGAACGTTTGGCGGCTCTGGTGGTGGTAGTGTTAGAAGAACTCAATATCCCCTTGTCGGAACTTTTCCCTCCGGGGGCCGGCCCTTTTGAAGACCTTCGTTCTATTCGTACGTTAGATACTTTAAGAAACTGGCTTTCTGCCATGGCGGAAAGTATCCAGGCTCTGATAACACGACGACAAGAGAAGTTGGCTATCCAGAAGGTTCGAGAGACCCTGGGGTATATAGAACGTTTTTATATGCAAGAGGATCTTTCTATTCGTCGTCTCTGTGAGGAACTATATATTAGTCCTAGTTATTTAAGTGCCCTTCTCAAAACCCACACCGGCAAAACCTTTGTGGAACTTCTTACCGAAACGAGAATCCAGAAGGCCTGTGAATTACTGCGAAGTTCCGACAAAAAAACCGCGGAAATTGCCCGCCTTGTGGGATATCAGGATCCGCACTATTTTGGGCTAATATTCAAAAAACTAATTGGCAAGACACCTGGCGAATATAGGAAGAATTATGAGTGAACGAGCAGCATCCCATTCTCATAGTATTCAAGTAACCATGGCCCTGGCTTTTTCGGTGGTATCGGTCTCTATCATCGTGGCTGCTATTTTACTTTCATATGCTTTTACAGAGGAAGCGGCCCGACTTTCTTCCCGGACCTATACTCGCCAATTGATTCGTCAGATTGCCCAGAATGTGGACATGTATATCGATTACATGAAGAGTATTTCTTCCTTTATCCAGGGAAATCAGGATATTCAGGGATATCTTTCTGCTACAGAGGAAAGTCGTTTTTTTTCTCGTCAACGGGCCCGGGAAGTGTTGGAAACTATTATCCGCAGCCGGAAAGATATAAGTTTAGTCGCTCTTTTTGATATGCAGGGCAAACCTCTTTTTCATGATGAGCGGCTCGAAGTAAATCCTCATCGGGATCCAAGGCGGGAAAACTGGTTTGTCTCGGCTATGCAAAGGCCGGGAGAAAGTCATATTTCCTCTTCCCACGTCCAGAACATCCTTAAAAATCAATATCGGTGGGTGATATCTTTATCCCGTTGTATTGTTTCAGAACAGGACGCCTCTACTCTTGGTATCTTGCTGGTGGATCTGAATTATGATCTTATCCAGCGGATCTGTAGCTCTGTCCGGCTTGGGAAACGGGGGTATGTATTTATTATTGATGGAAAGGGGGAATTAGTATACCATCCCCAGCAACAGCTTATTTATAGTGGTTTAAAAAAAGAGAATATCCCTCAAATTCTTGAAACAAAAAGTGATTATTTTATCGCCGATATTCCCGACATGAAAGTTCTGTATAGTGTTCAAAACCTCCAGAATGTGGATTGGAAAGTGGTGGGGGTTAACTATAAAGATGAATTAGTGGAAAATCAGGAGCACATTCGACGGACCTATGCATTGTGGGGGGTGGCTTTTTTCTCGATTTCGATACTTCTTTCTATTGTTGTAGCCCAACAAATTTCTCGTCCCATAAAGCGACTGCGGAATTCGATGCGTCTTGTGGAACAGGGGAATTTCCATATTCGGTCAAATATTCGGGCGAATAATGAAATAGGGGAACTGGCCCGGGATTTTAATCTGATGGTAGAAGAAATCGAAAAACTTCTCTATCGAATTAAGGAACAACAGGAAGCAAAACGAAAAAGCGAGTTAAAGGCCCTTCAAATGCAAATAAATCCCCACTTTTTGTACAATACATTGGATTCTATTATTTGGATGGCCGAAGGAGGAAAACAGACCGAAGTGGTAGAAATGAGTGCAGCCCTGGCAAAGCTCTTTCGGCTCAGTATTAGTAAGGGTCGGGAGATTGTGACTATTGGCTCGGAAGTGGAACATGTCCGTAATTATCTTACTATTCAGAAGATCCGTTATCGGGACCGACTCGATTATCGAATAGAAATACCGGACCTTCTTATAGAATATCGAACGGTAAAAATTATCCTCCAGCCGTTGGTAGAAAATGCTATTTATCATGGCATCAAAAACAAAGGAGGCCCAGGACTTGTGGTAATTGGTGGTTGTTTGATCCATGAACCTGAGGGAAGTAGAGACCGGATAGAGCTTTTTGTTCAGGATGATGGGGTTGGCATGGATGATGAGACGCTTCAAAGATTGCGAAAACGACTGGGAAGGGTAAAAAATGAAGGTCTTCCCTCTGAATCTGAAGCCGGTGGGTTTTCTGAAGGAGAATCTGGTGCGTCCTTTTCTGGGGAGGGAGGCCTGTCTAGAAAGGGAGGGACATCCTTTGGAATTCCTTTAAAAATAGCAGATAATTCTCATAGCGGGACTTCGCATCATGGACTGGGGGTTCTTAATGTGGATGAACGAATCAAGTTGTATTTTGGTCCAGCCTATGGTTTACGCTATGAAAGCCAGGAAGGTAAAGGAACAACTGTCTACATCGACCTGCCGGCGATTTTAGAAGATATAGAAGAATAGGGGAAAAGTATGAAACGACGTACGGTTTTTATTGTACCGGCGATACTTCTTTTTCTTCTTTTTACGGGGATTTTTATCATCCTGTATTTTACTCGAACCCCTTTTCCACAAAAAGAAATACGAGTTGTGGCGGTTTTAAAAACCATCGATACAAATATGGAATTCTGGGAAGTAGTTAAAACGGCCATGCGAATGGCGGCGAATGAATTAGGAATAGGTCTTGAAATTGTAGGTCCTCCCGACGAAAGTGACATCGAAAGTCAAATCCGTATTATGGAGGCAGTAATTCAACAAAAGCCATCAGTAATTATTCTGGCGGCCACAGATAGAGATCGGCTTGTTCCTCTGGTAGAAAAGGCTCATAGCCAAAGAATTCCGGTAATTACCCTCGACTCGGGGGTAAAAAGTCCGCTACCCAGGACATTTGTGGCAACCAACAATGTGGAAGCGGCCCGGGAACTTGCTCGCTATGCCCAGCAACATATCCCGCCAGGGAGTATGGTAGCTATTGTAAATCACATCCCTGGAGCCACTACAGCTATAGAACGAGAACAGGGGGTTCGTAGTATCCTTGAAAAGGATCCTCGCTTTACTATTATTGGTACCTATTTTACCGACAATTTTGAGGAAAATGCCTATACCATCGCCCGTTCATTGATGAATCAGCATCCTCGCTTAAGGGCACTCCTTGCGATGAATGAGGTCTCGGTAATCGGGTGTGCCCGGGCCATCCGGGATCTGGGGAAAAAAGGTGTGGTGCAACTCTATGGTTTTGATAATTCCCTTGTGGAGGTTCAATTCCTCGAAGAGGGAGTCTTGAATGCCACCGTAATCCAGCGGCCCTTTTCGATGGGATACCTTTCTGTCCAAATAGCAGCGGATGTCCTGAGGGGAAAAACCTTTCCCTCTTTTACCGACACTGGTTCAGTGTTGATTACTCCTGAAAATATGTATTATCCAGAGCACCAAAAGCTTCTGTTTCCTTTTGTGAAGTAAAGCGATGCGAGGCTTGCTGTTTGAAAAATACTAGCCTCGGTAACCGGTGTTTAAAAAAGCCCCCTCTAAATTTCTTTCCCCTTTGTTTTTTTCAAAAAGACTGTTGATTTACTTATTTTCTGCTTGCATTTCTCGTATTATGATGTATAATATGAAAGTGTAATGAAAGTAATATGAAACTATGACGAAAGGTTTTGGCGTTATGATTGATGAACTTCAGGATCGGGAGCGACTTATCCTTGAACGACTTGCCCGGGAAGGGTCCCTCCAGGTAAGCGAGCTTGCTCAGGAATGGGATCTCTCGGAGGTTAGTATCCGGACTATCCTGCGGGGGCTGGAAGAAAAGGGCTGGCTCATCCGGACCCGAGGGGGAGCGGTTCCCGCCTATCACAAGGATATTCTGGAACGACAACAACAGCATATAGAAGAAAAGCATCGGATTGCCCGGGCTGCAGCAGAGCTCATTCGAGATGGGGATGTGGTAATGATAGAAGCAGGAACCACGACGGCGCTTATTACCCGCTATTTAATAGGGAAACGGGATGTCCATATCGTGACCAATTCTACCCTGGCGTTTTCCTATGCCCGTATGAATCCGGCGTTGCAAGTTACTATGACGGGGGGAGAATTTCGCAGACCCACCGAATCGCTGGTGGGTCCCCTGGCGCTTGAGACGATTGGTCAGCTTAATGTGCGTCTTGCCTTTGTAGGTACCGATGGTTTTAGCCTGGGCCGGGGAATGACTACCCATCTTATTGAAGGAGCGGAAATCGTAAAAGCCATGAAGCGTCATGCGGAACAAACAATCCTCGTGGCTGATTCAAGTAAATATGGAAAGGTTGGTTTCGTGTCGGTCCTTCCTCTTTCAGCGGTGGCCCTGATCATTACCGATTCGGCCCTTCCAGAGGCGGCGGTAGCGGAACTTCAGGAAGCGGCGGTTAATCTGAAACTGGTATGAAGGGTTCGGAAAGGGAAAAATTCCGAACCACAAGGAGGTGTACGGTATGGCCCAGGTGGTGGTAATGCCAAAGCAGGGAAACACGGTAGAATCATGCATTATTGTGGCCTGGCATGTTAAGGAAGGAGATTTGGTACAACCAGAAACTCCTCTGTGTGATGTGGAAACCGATAAGGCCACCTTTGAGGTGCCTGCCGGTGTGGCAGGGGTGGTTCTGAAGTTGTTATATCCCGAGGGAGAAGATGTTCCGGTATTACAGCCTATTGCGGTTATTGGCGAAGCGGGAGAAGCCTGGGAAACGGCCCTCGGCCAGAAAGAGCACAAAGAGGATGCGAGGGGCTCACTCTCCGCTAGGGGACAGGAGGAGAAAAACCTGGGCCCGTTGTCCACATCTCCAGGTGGGGTACCTTCCGGACAAGTAAAAGGCCCCATTTCGGTTGAAGCCCCCTCTCAGGAAATGAAACCCCCATCCTCACCCCCCGCGGACCATGTACCTGCTTCGCCACGGGCTCGGAAACGGGCGGAAAAAGAAGCGGTGCCCCTTTACCACCTTTCGGGTAGCGGCCCTGAGGGAAGAATTATCGAACGGGATGTAGAGGCCTATCTTGAAAAACGACCGCCCCTTACCACCGCAGCCCGGGCAACTCTGATAGAAAGTAGGAATTCCGGGCCGCCTCAGGCTGGTTACGGAAATGATGTTTCTGGAAAATCTCAAGAATTTACATCCCTTCCGACTGAAGGAACTGGAATTGGAGGTCGGATCCGGGAAGAAGATCTTCGTTCTTTTGTATTTCCAGAAGGAAAAGAGAAGGATCGCTCTTTCCCGCCTGGGGTAAGCCAGAAAGGGGTTCTTACTTCACAGGAAGAAAAAGAGACCCCAACATCTGGTACAGAGGGGCCCATCGTTACCCCTATCAAGGGTATTCGGAAGGTTATCGCAGAACGGATGTGGCAATCCCTGGCTACTACCGCCCAATTTACCCTTCATAGTCATGGATCCGCTCAGAAGATCCTTGCTCTGCGACAGGAATTTAAAGAGAGTGCAGAAACACTGGGCCTCAGGAATATTACCATCAACGATATGATTCTTTTCTTAGTGTCCCGGGTGCTTCTTCACTATTCATACATGAATGCCCATAAGGTGGATGAACAGCTTATTACCTACCAGGATGTGCACCTGGGAATGGCGGTGGATACCCCCCGAGGGCTCATGGTACCGGTGATTCGTTATGCCAATCGCTGTTCGTTAGTAGAAATTTCTCGGAAGGCAAAACTCCTTGCCCAGGCCTGTCTCGATGGAACCATTTCGCCGGATGACCTCACGGGTTCTACATTTACGGTCACTAATCTGGGGGCCCTCGGCGTAACAAGCTTTACACCGGTACTTAATGTGCCAGAGGTAGCTATCCTCGGTGTATGTTCCATAGAACCGCGGCCTATCCAGGGGCCTGAGGGGAACCTCGTGTTGGAACCTCACATAGGCTTTAGTCTTACCATTAATCACCAGGTCGTAGATGGGGCCCCGGCTGCCCGGTTCTTGCAGGCCCTGGTCCAGGCGGTAGAACAGTTTGATCTCTGGATGGCCCTTTGATGGGGAAGCAAGGAGGCCTTCTGACTGTTAGGGGAAGGAAAAAGATGAGGTGTAGATCATGAAAGAGCATAATAAGGAAAGGGAAAAACCATGTCAGCCTTTGATGTGATTATCCTGGGGGGTGGCCCGGCGGGTTATCAGGCGGCAGAGCGCCTAGGGAGCCACCATCGTAAGGTATTGTTGATAGAACCTCAGTTTTTAGGGGGCACCTGTCTTAATGTGGGGTGTATCCCCACCAAGACGCTCCTCCATAGTGCAAAGCTCTACTTCCATAGCCGAGATGCGGGATCCTTTGGCGTAACCGTGGAAGGGCTTCGCTATGATTGGGAGACCATGCAGGGCTGGAAAGAAGAGGTGGTGACAAAGCTCCGGGAAGGGATTGCCTTCCAGATGAAACGGTCTGGTGTCGCCGTGATAGAAGGGTGGGGTAGGTTGATATCTCCACCTCGAGGAACGGAGCCTGCCCGTGTCCAGATTAGCCAGGGGGAAAAGGCCGGAGAAGAATACAGCGCCCTCGCGGTGCTCGTGTGTACCGGTTCAGTACCAATAATACCCCCTATTCCCGGGATCCAGAATAACCCCGCCGTTGTGGATTCTACGGGGCTTTTAGATAGTAGGGATCCTCCCCAGAGCTTAGTAGTAGTGGGAGGGGGAGTCATCGGGGTTGAGTTTGCTGGTCTCTTCTCAGCCCTCGGGGTGCCTGTCACGGTAATTGAAATGACCGATGAGATTCTCCCCTTTATGGATCGAGAATTGGCGCCCCTGCTTCGAAAATCCCTTAAGGGAGTGGATTTTCGTCTCGGTTTTAGGGTGGAGAAAATTGAAGGGAATACGCTTGCGTATACGAATCGGGAAGGAAAGAGCGAACAGCTCACCGCAGACCGAATCCTTATGGCAGTAGGACGCCGTGCCCAAACCCAGGGATGGGGAGCTGAAACGGTTGGCCTTGACGTAGGTCCCCAGGGAGTTGTGGTGGATGAATGGATGCGCACCAATATACCGGGTATCTGGGCGGCGGGGGACGTGACGGGGAGGAGCCTGCTTGCCCACGGAGCCTACAGGATGGCCGATGTGGCATCCCAGGATATCCTGACCTATCTTGAGGGGGCCTCCCCTCGGCGGGGAACGTTCCGTATGCGGTGGGGGGCCATCCCCTGGGTGGTATATGGAATAAACGAAGCGGCAGGGGTTGGCCTTACTGAACAGGATGCCCAACGGCAGGGGATCCCTTACAAAAAGGTAACGGTGCCCCTCAAGGTTTCGGGTCGCTTTGTGGCAGAAAATGGCTTTGGAATCCCCGGCACTTGCAAAGTTCTGGCGGACCCCCATAAAGGCCGTATCCTGGGAATTCACCTGGTGGGTCCCTATGCGTCGGAAATTATCTGGGGGGCCGCCCTCATCCTTGAACAGGAACTCCGTATTCAGGATGTCCGGGAATTAATTTTTCCTCACCCCACAGTTTCAGAGGTGCTGCGAGATGCGGTGTGGGCCTTTGAATAAAAAATAGGAGGATGTTTATGCCAAAATCCATAGTGATAGATCCCAAAGAGGTACGAAAAAAGGGTACTTTAAAAATCGAATCGATCCCTCTTAATTCTTATACGAGCGATCTCTCAAGGGAATTGAAAGAGTATGGCAAGGAAGGGCTTATTCACATCTGGTACGATATGGTGACCATTCGTACCTTTGAAAGCATGTTGAATGCCATAAAGACTACCGGTTCCTGGGAGGGAATATCGTATACCCATAAGGGCCCGGCCCATCTTTCAATAGGACAAGAAGCCGCCGCTGTTGGTCAGTGTGTGCATCTGGGCCCAGAGGATTTTATTTTTGGGAGCCATCGCAGTCATGGGGAAATCCTTGCCAAGTGTTATTCAGCTCTTCGAAAGATTGAAGAACGCCAGCTCGAAAAGATAATGAAACAGTACCTTGGTGGAGAAACCCTTTCCTATGCCGAACGGATACCATATACGAATATCCGGGACCTGGCAGAAAATTTTGTGCTTTTTGGCACCCTGGCTGAGATATTCGCCCGAAAGGCTGGTTTTAATCGCGGCCTTGGGGGCTCTATGCATGCCTTTTTTACTCCCTTTGGTTCCATGCCTAATAACGCCATTGTGGGAGGTTCTGCGGACATCGCCACCGGCGCGGCCCTGTACAAACGGATAAACCGGAAACCGGGAATTGTTATTGCCAACATTGGAGATGCATCGATGGGCTGTGGCCCCGTATGGGAAGCCATGATGTTGGCTTCGATGGATCAGTATCGGACCCTCTGGCCAAAGGAAATAGGTGGGTCCCCGCCTATTCTCTTTAATTTCTTCAATAACTTTTACGGTATGGGTGGCCAGACCATGGGAGAAACCATGGGCTACCAGGTCCTGGCCCGGGTAGGCGCGGGGGTAAATCCCGAAAACATGCACAGTGAACGGGTCGATGGGTATAACCCCCTCGCCGTAGCCGATGCGATTAAACGAAAAAAGGAAATTCTGCTTGCTGGCAAAGGACCGGTTCTCCTGGATACCCTTACCTACCGGATTTCGGGACATTCCCCCTCGGATGCATCGAGTTACCGGACTGCCGAGGAAATTAAGCTCTGGCAAGAGGCGGATTCTATTGCCTGGTATGGAAAGTACCTGGTAGAAGGCGGTGTGGTAAGCCAGACTGAACTTGACAGCATACAGGGAGCTATTGTGGAAAAGGTCCGGCGAGTATTGGCCCTCGCCGCAGATGATACGGCCTGTCCCCGGGCAACCGGGACGTTTATTGAATCGGTAATGTTTTCTAACGGAAAGGTAGAAAGGTTTGATGAGCGACCAGTGGAACTCTTGCAGCCCCTTGAGGAAAATCCCCGAGTAAAGTCTATTGCAGGTCGGGCTCGGTATGCCCTCGATACCGAGGGAAAACCTCTCCCTAAGAACAGGGTATACCAGTATCGGGATGCCCTTTTTGAGGCCCTGGCCTATCGATTTTCAGTGGATCCTACCATGGCGGCCTGGGGTGAGGAAAACCGTGATTGGGGTGGCGCCTTTGCGGTATATCGGGGCCTTACTGAACTTCTTCCCTATCATCGTCTTTTTAATAGCCCCATTTCGGAAGGAGCCATTGTCGGTGCCGGTGTAGGATATGCCCTGTCGGGTGGGCGAGCAGTGGTGGAACTCATGTATTGCGACTTTATGGGCCGGGCGGGGGATGAAATTTTTAACCAGGCCGCAAAATGGCAGGCCATGTCGGCGGGTCTTTTGAAAATGCCCCTCGTCGTCCGGGTTTCGGTGGGGAACAAGTACGGAGCCCAGCATAGCCAGGACTGGAGTGCCCTGGTGGCCCACATCCCCGGCCTCAAGGTAATGTTCCCTGCTACCCCTTATGATGCCAAGGGAATGCTTAATCTGGCCCTGCGAGGAACCGATCCGGTGATTTTCTTTGAAAGCCAGTTGCTCTATGATATGGGAGAACTCTTTGTTCCTGGTGGTGTCCCTGAAGGGTACTATGAGATTCCCGAAGGGGAACCCATTGTTCGTCGTCCAGGTCAGGATCTTACCATTGCGACCCTGGGAGCTACCCTCTATCGGGCCCTGGATGCAGCAAAGCTCCTGGAGGAACGATGGGGTCTTTCTGCGGAAGTCATCGACCTGCGGTTTATCAATCCCTTAAAATACGATCTTCTTGTGGAGTCGGTGCAAAAAACGGGGCGGCTTCTGCTGGCAAGCGATGCGGTGGAACGGGGAAATTTCTTGCATACCGTGGCCAGTATGGTACAAACCCTGGCGTTTGATTACCTCGATGCGCCAGTGGCGGTGGTCGGAAGCCGCAATTGGATTACCCCTGCGGCAGAAATGGAAAGCCTCTATTTCCCCCAGGTGGAATGGATAGTGGATACCATTCATGAACGGATTCTTCCCTTGCCGGGGTATCGACCGACAACCGTGCAAACTCGGGGAGATCTGGCTCGTCGGTATCGTATGGGAGTATAGGGGGCCCTTATGGAACCTATTCAACCATGTCGGGAAGGCCCTAGGGAAGCGAAAGTCAGAGAACAGCAGGAACTGCTTGAACGAATTGATACCCCCTTTTCTACTAGGGAAGAACGGCTGCGAGCCCTCGTGCTATACCTTGAAGGATGTAACGGGGAAGCGGAACGAAAGCTTACCTCATCTTCTCAGGAAGAAGTTCAGGAAGTAAACAACCATATTCACACGGTGTATAGCTTTAGTCCCTATACTCCGACCATGGCAGCCCTGCGGGCTTGGGATGCGGGACTAGGAGCGGCTGGCTCGGTAGATCACGATTCGGTAGGCGCTGCAGAAGAAATGAAGGCCGCCTGTGCGCTCGTGGGAATCGGATCCTGTGTAGGCTTTGAAGTTCGGGTCAGTTTTAAAACTGATCGACAGGGGAACTTTACTACTTTCAAGGATCGTAAGATTAACAACCCCGATTCTCCCGGGATTGCCTACATGACGGTACAGGGTATCCCTTCACCATCCCTTGGTGTGGTCCAGCAATTCCTTGATCCTGTCAGAAAGGCCCGCTATCTCCGTAGTCGTCGCATGGTAGAACGGCTTAATGAAAAATTACTTGAAAGTTCACCACTCGGTCCCCTTTCTTTTGAGAGTCATGTGGTGCCCCTCTCCCTCTATCATCGGGGGGGGACCATTACGGAACGACACATTCTAGCTGCTCTGGCCCAGCGATGTATGGCGGTTTTTGGAAGGGGTCAGCCCTTACTTACAGCTTTAGAAGAAGTTTTGCTCGTTCAGGTCCCCCCTCGATTTGTGTCATACCTTTTGGAAGAAAACAATCCCCATTATCTTTACGACCTTCTGGGAATTTTTAAGACCGAAATCCTTCCCCTTATTTATATTGAACCGGACGAGACCGAGTGCCCACCGGTACATAGGGTGGTAGATTTTGCCCGTACTATCGGAGCCATTCCTGCCTATGCGTACCTGGGGGATGTGTCTGAATCTCCGACGGGGGATAAAAAAGCAGAACAGTTTGAAGATTCATATTTGGATGAACTGTTCTCTTTCCTTAAAACAACGGGTTTCCAGGCAGTAACCTACATGCCCCCCCGCAATAGCCGGGAACAACTTCGTCGTGTGCAAAGGCTCTGTGCTGAATATGGATTTATGGAAATATCAGGGGTAGATATCAACAGTTCCCGCCAATCCTTTCGGTGCCCCCAGGTGGTAGAACCAGAGTTTCGCCACCTGGTGGACACTACCTGGGCCCTTATTGCCCATGAACGGCTGGCCTCGGTCCGGCCATCCTTAGGACTTTTTTCGTCAACCAATCCCTGGAAAGAGCTTTCGCTTAAAGAACGACTTGACCGTTATGCCACAATTGGGAAAGGCCTGGACCGGAAGGAACCAGAAAAAAGTGCCCACCAGTGGGCAGAGCGAATCGAACAAGGAGGATGGCATGGGTGATCTTGAAATCCTATTAGCTCCCTTTGTCCGGGGCCTCTATCTTGATAGGTTACGGTATTCGGTTTTAGTCCAGGGGCGTCCTGTAAAGGAGGTTCCCCCATCGGTACCCCTGGTAGAGGTACCGGTACTCCCGCAGGAAAAAAATCCCGCAGAGGGAATCCCTGAGGGGAGTACAGAAAAACAAAGCGTGTCGGCGAAACTCCAGGGTCCGAAAGGGGGGACCTTCGAGACTTCGTTGGCGGCCCGCCGGCAGGAATGGGAAGAGGGGGTCACCAAAAAACTTAGAGAGGCTTTCTCTGGATTTACTGATGGACCTGCTCCAGGGAAAAAACTTTCTGGATCCCGCTCAAAGGGACAGGAAGGAACCGCCCTCACAGAAAATCGGGCGGCTCCTTCCCCTGCCGCCGGGGATGAAGGAAACGGCGGTTTTACTTCTTTGTTGGCCCTTCGCTGTGGCAATGATCTTTTTTGCTTCTGGGTCGATACAGACTACGATCGGCTCTGCCGGCGGGCCGCTACAGAGGACTTCTCCTCATTGGAGCTTGTTCTGTCAAAGGAAGACACCCCAGGACAAGAACCCGCAACAAATACTCAATGGGAGAAGCCCGGGCCGCCGCATATGAAAGAAGGGGAGGCCGACAACGTTACTCTTCTTTCTATCGATGCGGTGGCGCCACTATGTGCCCGGGCAGAGGGGCGAAACCAGGTTGTTGCCGGCCGTGTAGCCCTGGTTACTGGTGGCGCCCAGGGCTTCGGAGAAGAACTCGTCCGCGGGCTCGCCGCTTCGGGGGCCCTGGTGTATATCGCTGATATGAACCTGGAAAAAGCCAAAGCCCTTTCGGAGACAATAAATCGTGCTCTCAACAAAAAAATTACCATTCCCGTTTTTTGTAATGTGGCAGAAGAAAGGTCAGTGCGGGATCTTTTTGAGCTTGTAAGCCAGCAAACGGGAGGACTGGATATTTGTGTCAGTAATGCGGGGATTCTCCGAGCTGGGAGCGTACTTGATCAATCCCTTGAAGATTTTGATCAGGTAACTCGAGTGAATTATACGGCTTTTTTCTTGGTGACCAAGTATGCAGCGCAGGTGCTTCGTCGTCAGGCTCTTATGGCCCCTTACTGGTATACGGATATAGTTCAAATTAACTCTAAATCAGGGCTTGAAGGGTCTAACAAGAACGGCGCCTATGCGGGGAGTAAATTTGGAGGAATTGGCCTGGTGCAGAGTTTTGCCCTAGAACTGGTAGAGTATAACATAAAGGTGAATGCCATCTGTCCTGGTAACTTTTTTGATGGGCCCCTCTGGTCTGACCCTGAACGGGGGCTCTTTGTTCAATATTTACGGGCCGGGAAGGTCCCGGGGGCGAAGACCGTGCAGGATGTGCGGGCCTTTTATGAAGCCAAGATTCCTATGAAACGGGGCTGTACGGGGCCAGACGTACTCAAAGCCCTTTATTACATCGTGGAACAGGAATATGAAACGGGTCAGGCTGTGCCGGTAACGGGGGGACAGGTGATGCTCCACTAAGAAAGGGGGTGCCTATGGAATATGCCATTGCGGTTTTTGATATTGGAATGACCAATAAACGATTGGCGATTTACGATGAAAACTTGAACCAATTGGAGGCGGTATACCGGACGTTTCAGCCAGTAGAAAGGGGGGGTATACCCTGTCATGATCTTGAGGGAATAGAAAAGTGGTTTATAGAAGAATTGAGGAAGGTTGCCCAAAAATATCCGATTGTGGCTCTTTCGGTATCAACCCATGGGGCGACCTTTGTGGGTGTGGATAAAAAAGGGAAACCCGTACTTCCCTGCGTTTTATACACCCACGAGCCGGGACCTTCCTTCCACACCGAATTTTATAAGCGTTTTGGTAATCCCATCGAACTCCAGAAAAGCACTGGCACGCCTCCCTTTGGAGCCCTTATCAATCTTGCCAAGGGAATCTGGTTTGCCCAGCAACAATTCCCTGAAGACTGGTCCCAGGTCAGATATGTCTTGAATTATCCCCAATATTGGGGATTTCGTCTTACAGGACAGGTTGGGGCGGAAGGGACCTATACGGGCTGCCACACCTATCTGTGGGATTGGGAGCGCCAGGACTGGTCTTCGGTGGCCCGAGCGTTGGGGCTCCTTCCTCTACTGCCGTCTCACCTGCAAAATTCCTGGGATATCTTGGGAACCCTGAATCCAGAGATAGCGCGGCTCACAGGGCTTTCCCCAAATGTTCTGGTTACCATGGGTATTCATGACTCCAATGCGGCCCTTCTTCCTCATTTTGCAAAGAAGGGGAAAACCGGCTTTGTGCTCAATTCTACCGGTACCTGGTGTGTCATCATGAACCCGATGGATACCTATGGATTCAATCCCGAAGATCTGGGAAAGGTGGTGTTTTTTAATCAGTCTGCTTTTCGCAGTCCCGTAAAAACCGCCATTTTTCTCGGTGGTTTTGAGTTTGAGCAATGGTCTTCCTTGTTGATGCGCTTATACGGCCGGTCTGACATTCCTCCCTTTGAGCCTGGACGGTACCAGCGACTCCTTTCAGAGCGATCTGTCTTTGTGCTTCCTGAACTTACCCCCGGTTCGGGACAGTACCCTCAGTCCCGAGCCCGTCTTGTGGTAAAGGGCTATTCCTATGAATACGAGGAACTTGTAAAGATGGCAGGGCTACCAGGATCGGTGCCCATCCAAGAAAGGGAAAAACAGAGCTCAACGCAAGAAAACTTCAATGCCTCTGGACGAGGGCCATTGGCAGGATTTCCCTATGAGGATGCTATTGCGGCTCTCCGAATAGGACTGGTGATGCAAAGTCTTACTGCCCTGGAACGGGTGGTGCTTCGGTCTTCTCAGCCGATCTTTGTGGAGGGAGGCTTCCGAAAAGATCACGCCTATAATCACCTGCTTTCCGCAGCTCTCCCCGGGAATCCTCTTTTTTTGACAGATATTGCCGAAGCCAGTGCCTTTGGAGCTGCTATGATCGCCAAAATGGCTTATGCCGGCAAGGGACTTTCTGATTTGTCGGAAGATTTTGTGGTTGAGTACCGGGAAGTCCCCAAAGAATCCTATAAAGAAATAGGGGACTATCGAAAAGCCTGGGAACGGTGGATCCGGGGCTAGGGGAAAATACGTATCACCAATGAGGAGGGTACCATGAAAACAAAGGCGGTCCGTTTGTACGGAGTTAACGATTTACGGCTTGAGGAATTTGAACTCCCTGAACTTCGGGACGATGAGATCCTGGCCCGGGTAGTAACCGATTCGGTCTGTATGTCTACCCATAAGCTTGCCATGCAGGGAACTTCCCATAAGCGGGTCCGTCATGACCTCGCGAAGGAACCGGTGATGGTGGGGCACGAATTCTGTGGGGTTATCGAGAAGGTGGGTAAAAAATGGCAGGGCCGTTTTAAGGAGGGTTCTAAATTTGCAATTCAACCGGCTCTGAATTATCAAGGGACCCTCTGGGCGCCGGGTTATTCCTATCAATATATCGGCGGAGATGCCACCTACGTGATTATTCCCCCTGAAGTAATGGAAATGAACTGCCTATTGGATTATCAGGGGGACAACTTCTTTATGGGATCATTGGCGGAACCGGTCTCCTGTATTGTGGGAGCCTTCCACGCCCAGTATCATACTTCTCCCGGATCGTATGTTCATGAAATGGGTATAAAAGAAGGGGGAAGCCTCGCCCTCCTTGCAGGAGTGGGACCGATGGGGCTCGGGGCCATCGATTATGCCCTTCATAATCCTCGCAAACCCCGGTACATCGTCGTTACTGATATTGATGAGGCCCGTCTCAGCCGGGCTCAGGAACTGTTGAGCCCCGCTGAAGCCCAGCGCCTGGGTATTACCCTTCATTATGTAAACACCCGGGACCTGCCAGATCCGGTAGACCATTTGGTGAGCCTGAACGGGGGCAAAAAGTTTGATGATGTGTTTGTCTTTGCACCAGTCCGGGCCCTGGTGGAAATGGCGGATCGGCTCCTGGGGCATGATGGGTGTCTCAATTTCTTTGCGGGTCCCACGGATCCTGCTTTTTCGGCCCAACTGAACTTTTATGACGTCCATTATGAATCCCATCACCTCGTAGGTACCAGTGGGGGGAATACGGAAGACATGATCGAATCTCTGGAGATGATGTCCCGGGGCTTGTTAAATCCGGTTTTCATGATAACCCACGTGGGGGGACTGAATGCGGTGCCCGATACGGTGATTCACCTTGATAAAATCCCCGGTGGAAAAAAGCTGATCTATACCCATAAAAAGTTGGACCTAGTGGCAATCACAGATTTTGCCGAACGGGGGAAGACGGATCCTTTCTACGCCGAACTTGCCCGGATCTGTGCAAAACACGGGAACCTGTGGAGTCGAGAGGCGGAAGAGTATTTGTTGCAGCACGCTCCGGATATTTAGGGTTCCGGTGGCCCAGAGGGGATGATATTCGATGAAACTGCGGGGAAAGTTCGTAATTATCAATTTTCTTGTTTTTTCTGGAATGCTGGTGGTGGTGTTACTTTCCTTGAGGATCCAGTTTCAACTGCAGGCCCTTTCCGGGGCCATGAAAGAGGGGCAGGCTCTTCTTGAACAGACAAGAAAAATCCGCCATCTTACCAAAGATGCCATGATTGGCGCCTTTGCCCCGGAGGCCTATGGTAATCTGAAGGATATTCTGTATTTTCAGCCCTATCATACCACCCTCCGGGAATGGAAGGAAGCGACCCGCGACTTCCAGCAATTATTTTATTCTTTCATGCGTCATCCTCTTTTATTACAGGTGGTACAGGAACGGAAATTACGCGATGAATACGATACCGCGGAGGTGATGTTCCACAAGGCTCTGGCAAAACTGGAGGGGCTCCAGCAACGATTACAGCGGATACAAAATTCTTCCCTCTGGGGGGAAGATCTCTATATTAAGATCCAGATTTCCAGTGACCCTGATGTGATTGCCCTTTTCGATGAGGCCCGACAAACATCATATTACCTTGTAAATAGTTTTGAAAGTTATTTTAACTATTTTATCGAGACCCTCGAAACGGAGGGGGATCGGGTTCGGGCCGGTATGATGTATACCTTTCTCGGGCTTTCATTGGTAATGGCCTTAATTACTACAGGGATTCCCCTGGTTTTTTCTTCCCGGATTGTTTTTCGGCTCACGAGTCTTAGTAAGGCCCTTTCCCGCCTTTCAGAAGGTGATTTTTCGACGCCCCTTTCTTTTAATGTGCAGGACGAATTTCAGACTCTGGCTCATCAGTTTAATGGATACACTGCACTTTTGCAGGAAAACTTGCGGAGTTTGGTGTTTCTTGCCCGGGGACTTTTAGAAAACCGTCATGAATACGGGGAACTCCAGAGTCTTGATCCTGTTCTGGCAGGCGTTGTGGACCGGTGTGTGCAACTTTTTCCTGCTGAGGGAGGCTTGCTTATTTCTAAAGATGGGGAATCGTTCTTTGGGGGTATTCGGGAAAAGGGGGTAGAAAAAAAGCCTTTTATTTCTTGGCGGAATCTTCCTTTTCCTCTCTCAGAACATCTACAGATGCGTTTTCAGGCTGCTATTAAGGAAGCTCGACGTACCTATCCGGCTATTATTAGCGATGGAGATTCCCAACAGGGTTTCTGGCTAGCGGGGCACCTCCTTGTGGAAGAACAATCGGGAGGATTTTTGCTTCTTTATCGATCTAGCGGGCCCTTTAATGATCTAGAAATAATTCGATTTGAGAATTATTTAGATTTTGCGTCCCTTTTTCTTGCCCATGTGATCATGTCGATGGAATTGATGGAAAAACGGAATGCCGAATATCAGTCCCTTCAGGCTCAGGTGCAACCCCACTTTCTTTACAATGTGTTAAATAGTTTTGTGGCTTTGAATCAAATGGGAGAAAGAGAAGAGCTAGAAAAATCTCTCCTCGCATTAAAAACGCTCCTGCGATACACCGTAGATCATCGGAAGGAAAGCACCCTCGCGGAAGAACTCGACTTTATTGAACGATACCTGGAACTCCAAAAACTCCGATTCCAGCATCGCCTTCGGTGGACTATTGATGTCGATCCAGAAGCGGGTCCGGTACGTATTCCCAAGTTGCTCCTGCATCCTCTGGTGGAAAATGCCCTTATTCATGGAATAGAGCCCAAAGAGGAAGGAGGTACCGTAACAATTCAGATTGAAAAACCAGGCGAAGAACCCAATCGGACCCTCCGCATTATTATTCATGATACAGGGGTCGGTTTCGATCCTCTTACGACTGCGGAAGGAATAGGATTACAGAATGTCAGAAAACGGTTAGAACTGTGGTATTCTTCTCCCCGCTCTCCTATGCCCCAATTTAGCAAAGATTATTTACGGATTGAATCCTATCCAGGTGGTGGAACCACCATAACCCTTATTATGCCGGTGATATCATGAGATACCTTATAGCCGATGACGAACCCCTGGCTCGATACAATATAAGACGTCTCCTTCTTGAGATAGATAGCCATGCATGGATTGAAGAGGTAGAACACGGACGAACCCTGGTACAGGTTCTGCGAGAAAAAACGTTCCATGGGGTTTTTGTGGATATTCGAATGCCAGGGATCGATGGACTTACTGCTATAAATCTCCTTGTCCAAGAAGGATATACCTTCCCCTGGGTGGTTCTTACTAGTTATCCTGAGTTCTCCTATGCCAAAGAAGCCCTGGATCTGGGGGCCTGTGGATATCTTTTAAAACCGGTAGAACGGAAGGATGTAGAAGAAGCTTGCCGAAGATGTTTCGAACAGCTTAAGAAAATAAAAAAAGAACATCTGCAGGACCTTAAAAAAAGGTGGGAGTATTGTTTGTGTTCTTCTGGTCAAAAGGAAAAAATACCGGAAAATCCCCGGATCTGCTATATTCCCCTGGTGTTGGGGGGTGATCTTTTTTCACTCGCCCAGGTGATAGAAGAATATCTTTCTCTCCAGTACGACCCTGATGAAAACCTTGTGATGCGTATCAATATGGAAGGGTATACCCTGGAGTTAATAGGAGAATATCGATCTGAGAAAGGAGAAGAAAATCCCCCTGTCAGAATGGCTGTAAAAGAACGGCTCCGATTGCTTCTAGAAAAAACCGGCCTTCCCTATTATGGCCTTGAGGGTATGGTTGTTCTCCAGTTTGAGGAAGCCCTCGAACAGTTCCCTTCTCTTGAAAAGAATCTTTTCTATGCTCCACTTTTCCCTCAACGGCTGTTCTCGTGGATGACGCTGCGGGAATCCCTTCTTCCCTATGGTTCCCGGGAGTTGGAGGGGGCTCAGTTTTTATATGAGGGCATCATCGCTTTGAAACGTCGGGATGAAGAGAGGGCCCTTGAATGTTTTGTTTCGCTGGGAGAGCTTTTTGAAGATTTTTCGAAGGAACTCCAACAAACGTTCGATCAGTTTTTTCAGACCTTTGTGGAAAAACAGGTCTCTTTAGAATATCTGATAGGGGGTAGGCCGAACATTCCTAGACTTCGAGAACGGCTTGGACTACAGTTCCCTGATCTTTTTAGTGTATCCCAGGCTCTGAAAGATCCCATAAAAGAAATTCAACAATATATGGCAGCACATTTTCGGGAAGAACTCTCCGTAGCCATGCTCGCTCGACGGTATGGTTTTTCTCCAAATTATCTTTCTTCTCTATTTCATCAAAAAACAGGCTACACCTTTATAGAGTATCTAACGTTTTTGCGCCTAGCAAAGGCCCGTCTTTTACTTCGGGAGGGACACTCGGTCAAAGAAACCGCCTGGGAGGTAGGCTATCGGGATGAGAAATATTTTGCCCGGCTCTATCGGGAACATTTTGGGGTTGTTCCTTCTGAAGAAAAGGATGCTGCTGGTAAGAGCGAGCGCTTAAAAAAACTCACCGTAAATAATGGATGAACCCATTCTGTTTCCCTATGCAGGATCCAAAGATGAGGAATTTTTCCATTGATATCGTAGATTTATCCCCCCTTTAGGAGAGATCTCTCCTATATGCGGTACACAAAAGAGGGGCCATACTAAAAGGGTCACCCCTGTGGGTGAAAAATGGTATACCGTAAAGGAGGAAGACATGAAACGGAAAAGTCTCTTACTCTTGGTGCTGCTTATCGCAGGATTCGGGAGTCTTTTTGCAAGTGGAGGGCAGGAAGCCAAGGGTGGTGCTCCTGCCAAGAAAATTCGGATTGCGATTCTTGTAAAAAGCCTAGGAAACGGATTCTTTGAAGCTGTCCGGGATGGGGCTCAGGAGGCTGCAAAGGAACTTGGGAATGTGGAAATTATCTATCAGGGACCCAGTTCTGCTACTGCGGAAGGTCAGATTGAAATTATCAATAATTTGATTGCCCTTAAAGTAGACGCAATTGCGATTTCTGCGAACGATCAGGATGCTCTGGTCCCGGCCGCTAAGAAGGCCATGGAAGCGGGTATCAAGGTTATTTCTTTTGATTCAGGGATTGCTGAAGCAGGGCGTATCCTTCATCTTGCCCCTTCTGATACGGAACTTATTGGGCGCAGCCAGGTACGGCTTTTAGGGGAGATGATTGGCTGGAAAGGGGAAATCGCTATCCTTTCTGCTACCGCCCAGGCTACCAATCAAAATGCGTGGATCGAATACATGAAAAAAGAACTAGCCGAAAATCCCAAATGCAAGGAAATGAAACTTGTTTCGGTCGTATATGGAGATGACTCTTCTGATAAATCCTATCGAGAAGCCCTGGGCTTATTCAAATCTTATCCAAACTTAAAAGGAATCATTGCACCGACTACCGTGGGGGTGGCGGCCACTGCCAAGGCTATCCAGGATCAGGGGCTTACCGGTAAGATTCAACTGACCGGTCTTGGGCTCCCGTCCGAGATGAGGGCCTATGTGGAAGGTGGGGTTTCCAAGGCGATTGCTCTATGGAATCCGATCGATCTTGGTTATACCTCTACGTACATCTGTTACAACCTGGTAACAGGCAAGAATACTGGAAAGGAAGGGGATACTATCTCTGCGGGTCGGATGGGAACCATTAAGGTTGGTCCAAAAGGCCAGGCAATCATGGGTGAACCTTTTACTTTTACCAAAGATAACATCGCGAAGTTCGCGGCTATGTTCTAAGGTTGTTGTGAACTAAATCCTTATAAAGAAAGGAACCGCCCTCTGGTTTGGAAACAATTTTCTGCTTGTTCAGAAACGAGCCAAAGGCGGTTCCTCTATAGAGAAAGGAATATTCATGCAAGGACCGATACTTAGTCTAGAGCATATTTCTATGTATTTTCCGGGAATTAAAGCCCTGGAGGATGTGCATTTTACGGTCCGTCCTGGTGAAGTTCATGCCTTGATTGGGGAAAATGGGGCGGGAAAATCCACCCTTGTAAAAATAATGACCGGGGTGTATCGACCCACAAAAGGTACCATTACCTACCTGGGAAAAAAGGTGGATTTTAAGTCTCCCCAGGAAGCCCAGGCGGCGGGTATCGCTGTAATCCACCAGGAAACCAGTATGTTTGCGGACCTTTCGGTGGCAGAAAACATCTTTATAGGCCATGCCCCTCTCCTGGGGAAAGGTCTTCCTCTCCCGTGGCGGCCCCTTTCTTGGCGGGCCATGCACGAACAAGCTCAGGGGGTGCTTGAAAAATTAGGGATGCCCCTGGATACCCATGCCCTGGTCAAAAATCTTTCTACCGCAGAACGACATCTGGTGGAAATTGCCAAGGCCCTTTCTCGGGAAGCAAAGGTCCTTGTCATGGATGAGCCCACCAGTGCATTGACGTTTCGAGAAACGGAGGAATTATTTTCCCTGGTGCGAAGACTTAAGGCCCAGGGGGTTGCCATTGTCTTTATCTCTCATAAATTTGAAGAAATCTTTGAAATTGCGGACTATTACACGGTTCTCCGGGATGGTTCCTATATTGGAGAAGGGCCTCTCGCAGGAACCACTGAAGAAGAGCTTATTAAAATGATGGTTGGTCGTACCATCGAGCAACTCTTTCCTAAAAAAAATTCCTCCCCTGGAGAAGTTCGGCTAGAGGCGCGAAACCTATCGAAAAGTGGGGTGTTTAAGGATATCTCTTTCCAGGTTCGAGCGGGGGAAATCCTTGGATTCTTCGGCCTTGTTGGTTCGGGACGAAGCGAGGTAATGCAGGCTCTTATTGGGGTTGATTCCTATGATTCAGGGCTCCTTCTCTTGGATGGCCAGGAATGTCGTTTTACAAATCCTGGAGAAGCTATGCACAAGGGGGTGGTATATGTCCCTGAAGACCGTCAACGCCAGGGGGCGGTGCTTACCATGTCAATTATGGAGAACATAACCCTTCCTCAGATTGATGTTTTGTCGCGGATAGGTTTTTTGGATCGAAAGAGAGAATTACAATTCGCGAAAGAGTATGCCCGGTTATTGGAAGTTAAGGCTGCTGGTTTGCAGTACGATGTGCAAACCCTGTCAGGGGGAAATCAACAAAAGGTGGTACTCGCCAAGTGGCTCGCAACTCGTCCTCGGGTACTCATTCTTGACGAACCTACGAAGGGTATTGATGTGGCCACAAAGGCGGCGGTCCATGGCATTATTAGCGATTTGGCTGCTGAGGGAATGGCGGTTATTATGGTGTCTTCAGAACTACCGGAAATCATAGGCATGAGCGATCGGGTGGTGGTAATGCATGAAGGAGTGGTGGCTGGTGTTTTTGAACGGAAAGACTATAAAGAAGAACTAATTATGAAAGCTGCCATGGGAACAAAAGTGTCACATCAAAAGGAGCTTGTCCACCATGGGTAACTGGATACAGCGACGGGAAGTAACGTTAACAATTATCATTTTTCTTTTTATTGGGCTAGTAAGCCTGCGGGCTCCAGGATTTGCCCTTCCTTCTAATATGTACGATGTTCTTAATGATACGGCGGTGCTCATGCTGGCTGCGACGGCCCAGTTCCTCGTTCTTTTAACGGGGGGAATCGATCTTTCTATCCCATCAATAATGGCTCTAACGGGTATGAGCCTTGCCATGCTTAACATGAAGGTTCCTTTGCTACCGATTCCAGTGGTAGTTGCCCTTGCCATTCTAGTGGGGCTTATCCAGGGAGGACTCAATGGATTGTTTGTAGGAGTTCTCCGAATTCCCTCCATTATTACTACCCTTGGAACCATGGCGATGTATCGAGCCTTGGTTTTTCTTCTTTCAGGGGGACAGTGGGTAAGTGCCCACGAGATGGCCGAATCCTTTAAAAACATCCCTCATACACCTTTTTTGGGGATAAGCGGGATATTGTGGTATACCGCCATAGTGGTATGTCTGGTAGGGATTTTTTTAACCTACAGTCGGTGGGGGCGTTTCGTGTATGCGGTGGGAGGAAATCGAACAGCGGCCCGGCTTGTAGGTATTTCAGGCAGCAAAGTTGATGGTCTTGTTTTTCTGTTAAGTGGTGCTATTTCAGGGTTGGCGGGACTCCTGTATGTAACCCGCTATGCCGCGGCTCAGACCGATTCGGCCCTGGGATATGAATTACAGGCCGTAGCCGCCTGTGTGATTGGAGGGGTTTCTGTGAGTGGAGGTTCGGGGACTATCCTGGGGGTGGTTCTGGGAGCTTTTTTTCTGGGTCTTTTATATAACGCCCTCACGGTGGTCAATCTTTCACCTTTTTATCAGATGGCTCTCCAGGGCTTCGCAATCCTTGTGGCTATTGTGGCTAACACGGTGGTAAATCAAAAAAATCAGAAAACGATGGTTGCTAAAAGGAAGCTGATATGAAAGTGGAAGGTCTTGGGATTCAGGAACAGCGTATATTATATTCTCGGGGCTGGCAGGAGCGATTGTTTAATCTTTTTCGAAGCTGGGAGGTGGTCCTTACTATCATTTTTTTTGTAGTGATGGCCGTTGGGGCCTCCCTTTCTCCTTTCTTTCTTGATTGGGGAAATCTTCTAGAAACCACCTTTAACTTTACTGAAAAGGCGATTATTGCCCTTCCCATGATGTTTATCATTCTTTGTGGGGATATCGATGTCTCGGTAGGGTCTATCGTGGCGTTGGCCTCTCTTGCAATGGGAGCTGCAGCCCAGGCCCAAATGCCAACCCCGGTATTGGTGGTTGTGGGGCTCATGGTGGGGCTTGCAGCAGGGATGCTTAATGGTTTTCTTATCACTCGCTTTGGGATTCCTGCAATTGCGGTTACCATTGGTACCCAGTCTCTCTTTCGAGGAATTTCTCAGGCCGTTCTGGGGGATCAGGCCTATACCCAGTATCCAGCGGATTTCGCCTATTTGGGACAGGGATATTTCCCGGGGACCCACGTACCGTTCCAGCTTGTCCTGTTCTTGGTGCTGGCCACTGGTACAGGGATCCTGCTCCATCGTACCACCTTTGGTCGCAAGGTGTATGCCATTGGGAGAAATCCTGTGGCCTCTCGTTTTTCGGGTGTACCAGTAGATACCATCCGCTTTTTAATTTTCTCCTGGGCTGGCCTTTTTTCAGGTCTTGCCGCTATTTTGTTAACCAGCCGTATTGGTTCTACTCGACCCAACATAGCCATGGGATTTGAACTTGATGCAATTACCTCGGTAGTGTTGGGTGGAGTGGCAATTACTGGTGGTTTTGGAGGTATCTATGGAGTAGTACTGGCGAATTTTCTCCTGGGGTACCTCAAATTCGCCATGGGGCTCGTCAATATTCCCGGTCGAGTTATGAATTTCGTAACGGGGGCCCTGCTGATTCTTTCGGTTATCATCGGGGAAACCTTTAAACGATTGCGAAAAGGGAGGTAAAGAGTGAAACGACATGCCTTTGTGATGTACCTTAAGCCGGGCTGCCAGGAAGAGTATAAGCGACGGCATGATGCCATCTGGCCCGAACTTAAGGCGGAACTCCGAAAAGCGGGGATTTCCGATTATTCAATTTATCTGGAACCCAAGACGAATCTTCTCTTTGCGTTCCAGTATCTAGCCGATGATGCCACTGATGGGGAGCTTCCTAAGAATCCGGTAGTGCAAAAATGGTGGCACATGATGAAGGATCTCATGGAAACCAATCCTGACGAGTCACCGGTCGCGGAAGATCTCATCGAAATGTTTCATATGGATTAGGGGTACCCATGGGTATTACAGAGTTAGTACAGTTATCCCGCTGGTATGGATCTACTCCCGGCTATGTCATTGGAGGTGGTGGAAATACTTCATATAAAGAAGGTTCTATTCTGTATATAAAAGGGTCGGGCACATCCCTCGCAACGATAGATGAAGCTGGTTTTGTTCGCATGGATCGGGAACGTCTTAGGTCCATCTGGCTTCGTTCCTATAGCACGAATGCCTCGGAACGGGAAGTCCAAGTATTGGGTGATTTAATGGCTGCTCGTCTCCCTGGGGAAGAACATAAACGGCCCAGTGTAGAAACCCTGCTCCACGACCTTTTGCCCTTTGCTTACGTGGTTCATACCCATCCCGCGCTGGTAAATGGTCTTACCTGTGCTCAACTCGGTGAAACGGTGGCCCATCGTCTTTTTGGGGAACAGGCTCTCTGGATTCCCTACACAGACCCGGGGTATGTTCTTTCATGCAAGGTTCGAGAGATACTGGATAGTCGGGGCCGGGAAGGTAAGGCAATTCCGCCTATTTCGTTTTTGGAAAACCATGGCGTTTTTGTGGGAGGATCTAGCCCGGAAGAAATTCGGCAGATCTATGATGGTATTATGAGCACCCTGGAAATGGCTCTGAGGCGTCGCCCTGATGGTAAGAGTCTTCCGGTAGATCCAGCTACGATAGAACAAATTCAGGAACGTTTGAAAACGTTGGTGGCACCTCCTCATATCCCTGGTGGTTTTTCAGAGACACAAGAAGAGAAAAGCCGAGAAAGAGAAGATGCTCCTCTTTTTGTGGCTGCTAGAAATACGCGGGAATTGGAATTCCGTGCTCAAACTGAAACTACTTTTTCTCCCCTGGCAGGGGCTTTCACACCTGACCATATCGTGTATGCAGGACCTGAGCCCCTGTATGTGCCTACTCTAGAGGAATTGTCTCCTCGCTGGGAATCGTATTACCGTCGATATAACCGTTCTCCTAAAATAATAGTAGTCCGGGGCATTGGGGCCTTTGGCATGGGAAATACCGAAAAGGCGGCTCATTTGGCGGTGGCCCTGTTTATGGATAGTTTGGAAATTGCTGCTTATGCCGAATCCTTTGGGGGGAGTAAACTCCTTACCAGAGAACAGGTTGCCTTTATTCTAAATTGGGAGGTGGAGCAATACCGGAGTCAAGTTTCGACCCGTTAGGAAGGGAAGAAAAGGTATGTCCTGTCCGATAGCCTAATATTAAAGGGAGAAAATCCCATAAGAACAAGGAGAAGATTAATTATGGAAAGAACACAGCAGACCTCGATAGAAAAGGCCTATGAAATTGCTAAGGAAATTTATGCAAGTTATGGGGTGGATACGGATCAGGCGATAACCCAAACGCTGGCGGTTCCCCTTTCGCTTCATTGTTGGCAGGGAGACGATGTGGTAGGCTTTGAAGGAAGCGATTCCTTGTCCGGCGGAGGAATCCTTGCCACCGGTAATTATCCTGGCCGGGCCCGAAACGGAGATGAACTTCGTCAAGATGCTTCCTTTGCCTTTTCCCTTATTCCCGGGAAAAAACGTTTTAATCTCCATGCCATGTATGCGGAAACTGGTGGCAAAAAGGTAGATCGGGATGAGCTAGAACCAGAACATTTTAAAAAATGGATTGATTGGGCTCAGGAACAACAGATAGCCCTGGACTTTAATCCTACCTTTTTTTCTCATCCTAAAGCATCTTCAGGATATACCTTAGCCCATCCAGATAATGCTATTCGACAGTTTTGGGTTCGTCATGGGAAAGCCTGTCGGCGTATTGCGGCTTACCTGGGAAAGACCCTTAATGAGCCCTGTATCGATAACATCTGGATCCCTGATGGTTCAAAGGATCTTCCCCTGGATCGGCTCGGACCGCGGGAGCGGCTTTTCGACTCCCTGAATGAAATCCTTAAGGAATCCTATCCTGCTGGACACATCATAGACACCGTGGAGAGCAAGCTTTTTGGGATCGGGAGCGAAGCCTACGTGGTGGGTTCCCATGAATTTTATATGGGCTATGCGGTGCAACGTCAAATAGGGCTTTGTCTTGATATGGGGCATTTTCATCCGACTGAGACAATCCACGATAAAATCTCTGCCTTAAGTCTTTTCGTCCCAACGGTGCTTCTCCACATAAGCCGGGGAATTCGCTGGGATTCGGATCACGTCGTTTTGTATTCCGACGATGTGCGGGATGTCTGCCGGGCGGTGGTTCGGGCTAATTTAGTGAACCGGGTTGCCTTTGCCCTGGACTTTTTTGATGCCTCGATTAATCGGATTGCTGCTTGGGTGATTGGGGCCCGTAGTTTCCGTCTGGCCTTGCTGGAAGCGTTCCTTGAGCCGGTTAACCAAATTCGGAAGGCCGAAATGGGGGGAAAACTCCACGAACGCCTTGCCCTTATGGAAGAAGCAAAGACCCTTCCTTTCACGGCGGTTTGGGATTATCTGTGTTATCGGGAACATATCCCCAATGGTCCTACCTGGCGATCCCAGGTAGAACGGTACGAACGGGAGGTACTTTCTCATCGAAGATAGTATTTTATTGTATGACTTACTACTTCTTTTAATCTTGTTTATTCTATGTTAGAATACTTATATGAACATTCGAGCAAAACTAGTTGCCCTAGTGGTCGCGGTGGTGGCCCTGGTTCTCGGGGCCTCTTCTCTTTATGTGGTGATGCAGGCCCCTGTTGAACGGATAGAATCAGAACGGCGAATCCTGGATACGGTCAAAAATGGCATGTACAACCTTTCTATCGAAACGAATCGGCTCAGTACGGCCATGTTTAGCCGAAGTAAGCTTCGTTTTGAGGAAGCCCAGAATCGTTATAGAGAGGTTTTTACGAGGATAAACGAGGTTTCCTATTTGCGGCGGGACGCTACTTTACGGGAAGCCCTGGAGATTATCGAGCGACTTCAGAAGTTAAACGAAGAAAATCTTAAAAATGTGGACCAAATTTTTAAAGAGCTTTATGCCAATACGGAAGAACTTTTCGTCTCGGTAGATCGAATGACTTTCCGTCGAATTCTTACCGATGACCCTCTTAATAAGGATGGCAATCTCCGGATGCAGGCCCTTTTCAACTTGAACCGTCTTGAATCGGCCATCGGTATTTTAAACGATAGTCTTGATTCTTCCATCAAGGTGATTGATGAACAGAGCCTGGTTATCGATGACCGTATAGCCCAGATACGGCGCCAGTCCCTCTTTGTTACCCTGGGGGTTATTGCGGTGTTTGTGGTGCTTACCACCGTAGCGGCCCTGCTGTTTTCCGGTACCATTGCACGGAGTGTAGTATCGATCGTGGGGGGTATTCGCTCCCTGAGTGAGGGGGATCTGACGGTAGAAC